>JAJZGM010000001.1 GCA_021828525.1 Nitrospirota bacterium
CAGGATCAGGAGCGGATGGCCTGAAAGTGACGAGGTCCGGACCGTCCTTCCCGAAAGATCCAAAAGTTCCAGCGATGGCATCACCGGAGGATGCGAAAGGTCCGCTCCCAGGTTTCCGGGCGGCGGCGGGGACGAGGCAAAAGCCCCCTTTTGACAGAATAAGATCATTCCGAGAAAGGCCAGGGCAAAAGTCCGCGCAAGGATCCTTACGACATTTCCCCCGGTTCCTGCCACAAAAGACAACGGGAAACCCTTCAATACCCTGATGCAGCGTCCTTCTTGGCCGCGAGATAGGCCGAGGGAGACTTGGGTCCGTGGTCAAGAAGACTGTGCACGGTCACAAGACTGTCCTTCATCCTCCAGTCCCGAGGTCCGATCACGTGTTCGGCCACCACACCCTTCTGGTCAATGATGAAGGTCTCGGGAACACCCGTGATCTTGTACAGATGGTCAAGTTTGCCCAGGGGATCCACGGGAACGGGAAAATCGATCCCGTACTTCTGGAGAAAGGGACGGATCTTCCCCTGATAGAACACGTTGTTTTCGTTGACCGCGACCAGGTCAAAACGGTCACCGGCCAGGTTCTTGAAACCATGGTACATCTCTTCCATCGAGGGCATTTCCTGGCGACATGGCTTGCACCACGTGGCCCAGAAGTTGAGCATGACCACCTTCCCCCGCAGATCCGACAGCCGGACGGTCTTTCCGTCCACCGTGGAGAGCGTGAAGTCGGGGGCCACCATGCCGACAGAGACAGGGTTGATGTTTGCGGTCTTGACCACATATCCGACGACAAGAATCACAACGGCAGCAGCCACGAGATAGGGCCACCTGTCCTTCATTCCGCCTTTCATGCTGCTCCTCCCGCCTCCTCAGGCCGCGTAGGCATGGAGGCCAGGGATGATGAAACTCACACCCCAATACAAAAAGATGACCGCCACAAAACCGAGAATTGAAAAGTAGGCACTGGGTGCCCCGCGAAGTCCCCGTGTCATCCGGGCGTGCAGATAGGCCGCATAGACGAACCAGGTGATCAGGGACCAGGTTTCCTTGGGATCCCAGGACCAGTATCCGCCCCATGCCTCATAGGCCCACATGGCTCCGAAGATCACACCCAGCGTCAGGAGCGGAAAGCCGACCAGCACAGACTTGTAGGTAAGATCGTCAAGATCCTCCGCGGAGGGGAACTCCTGGAGAATCCATCCCACCGATCCCTTCTTTTCCGCCCGGCGCTTGGCCAGATAGATTCCGGCCAGGGCGGCCGAGATGCCAAAGGCCGCATAGGAGAGAAACATCGTGAAGACATGGATTTTCAGCCAATAGGAGTTGAGGGCCGGATTGAGAGGTTCCACCATCTGGTAGCGGTAGGGGAGCATGCGGGCGGCTCCAACGGCAAACATCACCAGGGTCAGGACGAAGGCGCCGGCGACCCTGACCTTGTACTTGAACTCCATGACCATGTATCCCAAAACAGAGGCCCAGGAGAAAAGGAAGAGGGTTTCATAGAGATTGGACCATGGGGCATGGTGATCGGCAAAACCCCGGCCCACCAGGGCGGCGGTATTGACGATCCAGCCCGAGAAGGTCACCGTCGAGGCAATCTTTCCCACTTCTTTCCGGTGCGAGATCAGGAAGAGGAAGTAGGCCACGGTTCCGGCAAGGTACAGGACAATAACGGTGTTGTAAAGTATAAAGGAAGATCCGACAGAATTAATGAGGGACATCACCAGTCTCCTTGCTCAGTGTTCGCCATATAACATCTCCGGAAAACCAGATCTCAGGAGAGTCGCTTTCACGTTTCACCTTGAATCGGCCAACCCCTCCTCATCCGTTCGAAAGGGAGGGCCTTTGCGCCATCGCCCCGGAGACAGGCTCCGTGGCGGGACGGTCAGGAGGCGACAGGGCCGTCTTCAGATCAGCGACGATCGCCTCGAACTCACGTTCAAATCCTATCTTGTCCTTGTGGCCGAATCCTCCGACGGCTACGGATAGTCCCTCCCCGTGCGGCCGGACCCGAAGCCATATTTTCCGGTGAAAGATGAAGGAGGAAAGGAAAAGGCCTCCGACCAGAAGGAAGGATCCGGTCCACACGACAGGAACCCCGGGATCCTTGGCAAGCTCAAGACCCGTATAGAATGGCGCGTGATATCCTCCGAAAATAAAGAATTCCGGGACACTTTTCAAGACCTGGACCTGGGGGAACTTGTAAAAAAGCCAGGGGCTCCCCAAAAGTTTTCCGTCCTGGTAGACCTCGATCTGGACGGCCGGGTTCTTCGGCTTTTCCGATTGGGTAAAGACCGACCCCGTCTTGGGATCAAAGGCAAAATCCGACACGTAGCGGACCACCTTCAGGGTGTAGGGAGTCTTAGGAATCGGAACCGGTTTGTCCCATGCGAGCGAAAATCGTCCGAGGAACTGTTTTTTCTCCTTGTCCACCACAAGGATGTCGGCCTTCTCCAGTCGGTCGGGGGCCTCTCCGAAGCTCGCCTGGTAAAAGCGAAGGCCCTTGTACTCCAGGGGATGGTTGACCTGGATGACCTTGTGCTTCATGATCTTCCCGTCTTTCAGGATATCCACATCGCTGAAATAGGACTTGACCATCCCGTTCTTGTAGTGGGTGATCCAGAACTTGTTGACCCGGAGATCCCATCCCCCCTGGGGGATGAAGGTGGTCGTGTTGACATAGAAGGTTCCGAAAAGGCGAAACCCCGTCAGGCTCCCCAGAAGGCCGCCGGCCAGGATCACGATCACCGAAAGATGCGCGACGTGGGATCCGATGCGCCCCAGGACACCCTTGTGGGCAAAGATGGCGGTTTCCTTGCCGTCGCCTGATGTCTGGACCCTGTAATGGCGTGCCTTGAGGGTCTCCGTCACCAGGGAGGAAACGGAGGACGGCGGAACAGGAGAGCGGGCAATCTCGATTTCCCTGTATTCTTTCTGTCTTTTCAGAAAGTCCCGACTGACATTCACGCGTTCCCGGAACAGGGAGCGGATGGTCACCGGGAATCGCCGGTAAACGCAGGTGAGGGCGTTGACACAAAGGAGTGACAGGAGGCTCGTGTAGTACCAGCTGTGGTAGATGTTGTCGATTTTGAGATTCAGGATCCAGGGTCCCCATTTGGGCCCATAGGAAGCCAGGTAGAAGGCGGGATCTCGTCCCTGCTCGATGAAGGTCCCGAAGATGGTCAGAACGGCCAGGGTCAGAAAGAGGAAGATGGCCAGGACAAGGGAGGAGAGGAAGCGAATCAAAATATGGTCACGGGCCCCATGGAGAAAGGAGGATCCGGAGGATCCCTTGGACTGGCCGGCTTCATCCACCCCGGAAGCCCCCTCTATTTCAAGAGCCTGCTGCTCTTCAGGACTATATCGTTCTGTCATCAACTATCCTTGGGTAAGCACGAAGACAACATCCCCCCATCTCCTTGGCAAAAGCCGGCATCATTGAGGGGACTATCCTGTCATGGTCCAATCGGGTTTCTTTTCCTGTCCTTCCAGAATACTGATCCGGCGCCCTTTCGTCAAATCCGGGAATCTTAAAATCCGGCTCAGGGAAGATGGCCGGCAATCAGATACTTCAGGGTTTCGTCATTGAGGATGAGTCCTCCCCCGACTAATGGAGAGGCCACACTGGCATTGAAGACGTTGTAATACCCCGCATTGAGCCAGATGTGGTTGAAGATTGTATAGGTCAGGAATATCCGGGAATAGGGATTGGGGGTCATCGGATCATAGGTTCCGATATTGTACATGGTAAAGGTCAGGAAGAGGTTCTTGAAAATCTGGTAGTCGGCCCCGACGCCGAAGCTGTTCTGGATGAGTCCCGCCCTTACATCGAAGTCGCCGAACTTTTCCCCGAACTCCACGCTGAACTTGATTCCCTGGGTCGTCCCCGTGATCTGGGTTGGCCCGGCCACATAATTTCCGTTGATCTGGGTATAGGGCGTTGTCTGCGTGTAGTAAGGATTGGTCGTGCTCACCACCTGGATTCGGTAAAACTTGTCCGACCTGGGATAGAGGTCGAGGGTGAAAAAACCTTCGGCGGTCCCGGCCCGGGGCATGTAGAAACCCCGCATCCAGACGTTAAGTTCCATCCGGTCGGCCTTGTTGGTGACCCCTGAAAGTTTTTTGAGCGTTTTCGACAGGTTGTCGTAGACATCCGGATTGTTGACCAGCTTTCCGATCGTTCCCTGTCCTTCGTCGATTTTCTTCAGGATGCTGTTCAGATGGGCCAGAGACTGGTTGGCATTGTCGTAGACATCGTTCTTGTTGACCAGGGAACCGATGGTTCCGACCCCGTTGTCGATCTTGTTGGCGATGGAATCGACCTTGTTGAGGATATCCGGGGACTTTTTCTTGAGGCTCACAGTAAAATCCCGAAGATTGGTGGTGAGCTCGTCCAGATGCTTGAGCGTCCGGCGAAGCTGCTCCTTTCCCTGGGTTGTCCCGATCGACCCCTTGAGCGATTTCGAGACGGCCTGGATATCGTCTGCGATCTTGTTGAGTTTTTTCACGAGCCTGTTGACGCTGACGGTGTTCCCCGGTGAGGCGAGAATCGCACCCGGTGCCAGTTCGCCGGGAGAAGGGTCCGGAGGCCCGGCCTGGGATGGAGCTGAGCCGACAGGGGAAGGGGCCGGTTTCGGTTGTGAGGAGGGAGAAGAGGGCGGAGCGGAAGGAGCGGGGGAGGGGGCGGATCCCGTGTCGGCCCAGGCCGGGGCCGGGAAGTCGATCCCGCCAAAGATCCGCCGCAGAAGTCCGGGGGGCTCCCTGTCCCTGTCAGGATCAAGTCGCGGTCTGACTCCCGATGGCCCGGGTTCGATTTCCACATACATCTTTCCCAGAAATCCGTTGGAAAAGATGACGGCCCGGGCATCGGCGGGTATGACCACCTTCTTGGTGACCAGCATCCGGACCCGGGCCATGCCGTCGGAGCCCAATGTGATGGCATCGACCTCCCCCACCTTGACGCCCGCCACTTCCACGTCGGTTCCCTTTTCGAGGCCGTCCACAGAAGAAAATTTGGCGTAAAAGGCAAAGGAATGGTCCGGCTTCAACTTGTGATGGCCAAGACGGAGGGACAGGAAGGCGATCACTCCCAGCGCGACCAGCACAAAAAAACCGAGCCGCGTTTCGGCAGACACTTTCAATGAAGGTCTCCTTCAAATAAAAGGGGAGAATATCGGCCTGGCCCTTTCCTCATCACGGACCTGTCTCCTCGGCAATAACAGGGATCGGACCCGATGTTTCTCCCCGCACGAATTGTCCGAGGACGGGATCCGGCGTCTCGCGGACCTCCAGGGGAGTGCCTGAAAAATGAATTTTCCCCTGGTAGAGGAACAGGATCCTGTCCGCGATCCGAAATGCGCTGTTCATGTCATGAGTGATGACGAGACTTGTCACATGAAGCTCCGCCTTCATCTTGAGGATCAGCTCATCGATCGAGGTTGCCAGAACGGGATCTAGTCCTGTTGTTGGCTCGTCGTAAAGAAGGATCTCGGGCTCCAGGGCGATGGCCCTGGCAATCCCGACCCTTTTTTTCATTCCTCCCGAAATTTCGGAGGGATATTTTTTTTCCACCCGGTTCAGTCCGACAAGCCGGATCTTTTCACGGGCAATCCGCTCGATTTCCACAGCTGACAGATCTCTCCGGTGCATGGTCAGCCCAAAGGCGACGTTTTCAAGGCACGTCATGGAGTCGAAGAGCGCCGATTCCTGAAAGACCATCCCCATCTTTTTCCGAATATCGTCTAGGGAGGCCCCCGAAAGGCCGACAATGGACTCTCCGTCAATCCGGATATCCCCGGAGTCGGGAACCAGAAGACGCATGACATGTTTCAGAAGGACCGACTTTCCCTGGCCGGATCCACCGATAATACAATAAGTCTGCCCCCGGGGAACCTCAAAGGAGACATTCCGGAGGACCTCCTGGTTTCCGAAGGATTTTGTGAGGTTCGATATGGTGATCGCCGGCGGGGAGAACATCAGAAAAGCCATGCCGTCAGGAAATAGTCGATGACCAGAATGCTCATCGAGGCACTGACCACAGCACGCGTCACGGCCCGCCCCACTCCCGCCGCACCTCCGGAGGCCACAAATCCCGTCCGGCAGGCCCAAATGGAAAGAATTCCCCCGAAGAAGACTGATTTCACGATCCCCGACAGAAAATCGTGGAGTTCGACGTAATGTCGGATCTCCTGAAAATAGAGATGGGGAGAAAGGCCCAGGAGCTTGACGGAGACGAAGTACCCTCCCCCGATCCCGATGAGATCGGCCAGGGCCGTCAGAAGGGGAAGTGCCACAAGGGAGGCATAGAAACGCGGCGTGACTAGGTAGTCCACCGGGTTTACGGCAAGACTTTCCAGGGCGTCGATCTGCTCGCTCACCCGCATGCTTCCAAGCTCTGCAGCCATCGCCGAGCCGGACCGCCCGGTCACCATGAGGCTTGTGATGACGGGTCCGAGTTCCCGGGTCATCGACAAGGTCACCACGGCTCCCACAAGACTCTCGGCATTGAACTTCCGGAATCCGATCCAGGCCTGGAGGGCAAGCACCATCCCGGTAAAAAAAGCTGTGACTCCGACAACGGCCGTCGAATCCGCCCCGATCTTCAAAAGCTGCTCAAGAAAGTTCCGAAACAGGAAGGCCGGCCGGAAGAGCCCGAGAAGCCCTCGCAAACCCATGATGAAGAGAGCCCCCGCCGCCTCCAGGATCCGGCGGGCCAGGTCAGAAATCATTCTGGAGAACCCGTGAAGCATCGCCGACAAACCTCCTGTCCGACCGGTGGCCGAGAAGGCAGAGCACCTCGTAGGGAATGGTCCCCGTCCACCGGGCAATCTGATCTACGGTCATGGATTCGGGTTCCTTGGGATCGATGATTCTGACCCATTCCCCGATCTCCACGGGCCGCGGAAGATCCGTCAGGTCAACGGCGACCATGTCCATGCAGACCCGTCCGGCAAATGGGACCTTCCGGCCGTCGATCATGCCCCAGCCGCGCCCGGAGAGGGCCCGCGGCAGACCATCGGCATATCCCATGCCAAGGATCCCCACCCGGCTGTTTCGGGACAGGACTTCCGTTCTCCCGTAGGAGACGGAATGGCCTTTCGGAAGATTCCGAAGGGACAGCAGCCGGGCTTCTACGGTAAGGACTGGGGATATCTCATCCCACCCATGGAGATCGCCGATGGGAAGATGGCCATAGAGCATCAGTCCGGGTCTGGCCCAGAATGTGAGATTCTTTCCCGAAGGCTCTGGGGTCGGGAAGGAGACAAGTCCCTGCATGACGCCTCCGCTGTTGGCCATGTGAATGACCGACAGCTCAGAGAGCGCCGGATGGGAAAGGATCGAAAGAACACACTCCCGAAAGATTTCGAGACAGTCTTCCGTGTCCTTCCGGTCCTCGGAAAGGGGAAAATGGGTCATGATCCCCGTTATTCTTCCTTGGGGAATCCGGAGCATCCGGTCAAGGACATCAGGGATCTCGGAAGGGAGAAAGCCAAGCCGCCCCATCCCGGAGTCGATCTTGAGGTGGAGGTCGAGGGGCTCCCTGACCGGAGAAAAGGCTTCAAGAAGACTGATTTGATCCCGATGATGAAGGACCGGGGTGAGGTTTTCCCGAAAACAGAGTGTCAGTTCCTTCCCGGAAAACCCACCGAGGAGGATGATCGTCCCGGAATACCCTCCTCGCCTGAGAGAGAGGGCTTCATCCGCCCCCATGAGCGCCACGCGGTCAATGCCGATTGAGGACAGGGCGGTCATGACAGGAAGGAGTCCGTGACCATAGGCGTTGGCCTTGATGACCGGAAGGAGTCCCTCGTTCTTTCCGAGTCGATGGATCACCTTCCGGACGTTCCGGAGAAACTGGTCCAGATCAACGGTCACACGGGTCCGGCCCTCCGGACACTCCGGATCCGGGATGGATTGCGGCGTGGGGTCCCGAGGTTTCATGGGGTCAGGTCGTCAGGATCTCCTGCTCCTTCTTCCGGGAATGTTCGTCGACCTTGGCCCCCGCTCCGTCGACAAGCTTCTGGACTTCATCCTGAAGGCGCTTCACCCGGTCCTCCTGGATCAAGCCTTCCTTGTGCTTCTTCTTGATATCCTCGTTCGCATCCCGCCGGATGTTTCGCAAGGACACCTTCGCCTCCTCGGCCATTTTCTTCAGAAGCTTGACCATCTCCTTGCGACGTTCCTCTGTCATCGGGGGAACGACAATCCTGACAGCCTTGCCGTCATTCTGCGGATTCAGGCCCAGATTGGCGGCCATGATTGCCTTTTCGATGTCCCCGATGAGCTTTGTCTCCCAGGGGGTGATGGTAATCATCCGGTTGTCGACGATGTTCAGGGCCGCCACCTTGTCGAGGGAGACCTGATTCCCGTAATAGTCCACCCGGATATGTTCGATGAGGGTCAGGGATGGCCGCCCTGTTCTCAGGGTCTGGATCTCCTTGCGGAAATGGTCCACCGCATGATCCATTTTTTCTGAAAATCCCTTAAGTTCCGCATCCATTTAAGCCTCCCGTTCCGCGACACCGGATATTCTACCGGACGAGGGTCCCGATCGGTTCACCCCGGACGACCCGGACGATATTGTTGGGCCCGTTAAGATCGAAGACAATGATTGGAAGATTGTTGTCCATGCACAGTGATACGGCAGTGGAGTCCATCACCTTGAGTTTTTTCTCAAGGACATCGATATAGCTGAGCTCCACGAAACGTTCGGCCTTCAGGTTCTTCCGGGGGTCATCACTGTAGATACCGTCCACCTTCGTGGCCTTGAGTACCACTTCGGCCCCGATTTCCATCGCCCGGAGGGCAGCGGCCGTATCGGTGGTGAAATAGGGATTTCCGGTTCCCCCGGCAAAGATGATCACCCGGCCCTTTTCGAGGTGGCGCATGGCGCGCCGGCGAATGTAGGGTTCGGCGAGGGCCCGCATCTCCAGAGCCGTCAGAACCCTTGTCGAAACACCCTTTTTTTCGAGGACCGACTGGAGGGCCAGGGCATTGAGAATGGTTGAAAGCATCCCCATGTAATCCGCCGACGCCCGATCGATCCCCTGGCTGATCCCTGAGAGTCCGCGGAAAAAGTTCCCTCCGCCGATCACGACTCCAATCTCCACACTTTGGGCAACGACGGCCTGGATCTCCACGGCAATCCGGTCCAGGACAGCAGGATCGATCCCGAAGGACAGATCCCCCATCAGTGCCTCCCCGGAAAGCTTCAGGAGAACCCTTTTATAACCGGGCATCAGCCCTTCCCTTCTCCGATCTGAAACCGTGCAAAGCGCCTGACAGAGATATTCTCGCCCATTTTCGCAATTTCTCCGGCAATCAGGTCACGCACGACCACGCCCGGATCCTTGACATAAGGCTGGTCCAGCAGGCAGGATTCCTGAAAAAATTTTTCCAGCTTGCCTTCCAGGATATTGCCTCGGACCTTTTCGGGCTTGTCCTGCACTTCGGCCAGGAATCCCGCGCGAAGACGGTTGATCTCCTCTTCCTGAATGCCAGTCCTGTCTACATAGGTGGGGGCGGCAGCGGCAATGTGCATGGCCAGGTTCCGGACAAGTTCCTTGAAATTGTCGGTACGGGCCACGAAATCCGTTTCGCAGTTGACCTCGACAAGAACTCCGATCTTGCTTCCGGCGTGGATGTAGGATCCGACGATTCCTTCGGCCGTTTCCCGGTCGGCTTTCTTGCTGGCCTTGAGAGCTCCGCTCTTCTTCAGGATTTCATAGGCCTTTTCGGGATCCCCGTTGGCTTCGACGAGGGCCTTCCGGCAGTCCATGAACCCCGCCTGGGTTTTTTCCCGAAGTTCCTTGACCACATTTGCAGCAATCTCCATCTTGTTTCCTTCCTCCGTCTCTATCCGTCTGGCGTTCTTCACTGGGCTTTACGAGGCATGACCGGCTGTGGAAAAGGGAGAGGGTCTTCCTCTCCCTTCATCCCCCTATTTCTCTCCGGATTCTCCGGCCGAGAAGGCCTGCTCAAGCTCGGAGGCGACCGCCGGAGATTCAGGAGCCGCCTTGCCGGATGAGCGGCGGGACAACCCACCCTCGATCACGGCCTCGGCTATGCCCTCAGCCATGAGCCGGATGGAGCGGATTGCATCATCGTTGGCCGGAATCGGAAAATCGATCAGGTCCGGGTCGCAGTTCGTATCCACCATGGCCACCACCGGAATCCCGAGACGGTTGGCCTCGTGAATGGCGATATGCTCTTTTTTGGGATCCACCACAAATATGGCCCCGGGAAGCTGTCCCATTCCGCGAATTCCCGACAGGGTCGATCGCAGCTTGGACTCCTCCTTTTCGATCTGGGCCACTTCCTTTTTGGGCAGACGGGCCCACTGGTCGCTTTCCTTCATCGCTTCGATTTTCTTCAGACGCTCGACGGATTTGCGGATCGTCTGGTGATTTGTCAGCATGCCGCCCAGCCAACGATGGGTGACATGGAACATTCCGCAACGTTCCGCCTCCTCCTCGATGATCGATTGGGCCTGTTTCTTGGTGGCGATGAAAAGGACCGACTTCCCTTCTCCCACGACATTCCTGATAAATCGCGTGGCCTGACGGTAACGCCGTGTCGTCTGCTGAAGATCGATGATGTAGATGCCGTTTCTCTCCCCGTAGATGAATCGCTTCATCTTCGGGTTCCACCGCTTGGTCTGGTGTCCGAAATGGACACCGGCGTCGAGAAGTTCCTTGATTGTCACGTTCTTCATTCCCGTCTCCTGATCTGTGGGTTGACCTTTGCGAACCGTTCCCGCCGCCCAGGCCGGCGACAATAAACGCCTTTGCGGACCCGTGGGATTTCCGGATGATCTCCGCGATTCGCTGCAGTATTTGTTATTGGACCGATGTCGGCCGAAGGCCGCGGTCTGGTCCAGCCATAAACCCGTTCCAGTCCGGAGGGGCTGTCATGGCTGAACCTGAAGTGAAGAAGAAGGTCGCCACTTCTCTTCGTAAAACGTTTTTTTATACCACAATGAGGAAATAAATACAATCTTCCTAAGTTCTTCCCTTGTACCCGGCATTGATCCGGACGTAGTCGAGAGAGAGATCGGTTGTCCAGTATTCGGCTTCCATGGAGCCTTGTCCCAGCATGACACGAAGGGTGATTTCCTTCCCTTTCATAACTTCGAGGGCCTTGTCCTCCTGGAGGGGTCCCAGACCCACACCCTTGTGAACCAGGGCTACAGGGCCCATAAAAATATCGATCCGTTCCTCGAAGACCCTGACCCCGGAATTGCCGATTGCGACCATGATCCTTCCCCAGTTGACATCCTCGCCGAAGAAGGCTGTCTTGACGAGAAGTGAGCGGGATATGGACTGGGCCACCCTCCGCGCATCACCCCGGGATCGGGCCCCCGAAACCTGGATCCTGATGATCTTTGTGACGCCCTCCCCGTCCCTGACAAGCTGGTCCCGGAGGGATTCGCACACGGAGAGAACAAGCGGGTAAAACTCCTGGAACTCGGGGGAATTTCTGGTGACTCGCGAATTTTCGGCCAGACCGCTCGCCAGGATCAGGGCCGTATCATTGGTGCTCGTATCTCCGTCGACCGTCAGGGCATTGAAGGTCTTTTCCGAAGCCTGGACCAGGGCGTTTCTGAGGGCCTCCTTGTCCGCACAGGCGTCTGTCGTCAGAAACACGAGAAGAGTCGCCATCTGGGGATGGATCATTCCCACTCCCTTGGCGATCCCCCCGACCCTGACAGTCCGTCCACCGACAATCCCTTCGGTCTGGGCCGATTTTGATCGCGTGTCGGTCGTCATGATTGCCTGGGCGCAGGCTTCATGGCCGAAAGGACTGGCCTGTTTGACCAGGACGGGCAGAGAGGCCAGAATCGCCTCCATATTGAGCGGGCGACCGATCACTCCTGTCGACGCCATAAGGATCTTTCTGGGATCGCATCCCAGATGGCCCGAGAGCTTTTCCGAAATCAGGAAGGCATCCTTCTCGCCCTGCTCCCCGTTACAGGCATTGGCATTTCCGCTGTTGACGAGGATCGCCCGGACCCCTGCCCCCCGGACCCGGCGCTGGGTGATTCTGACAGCCGGAGCCTTGATCTGGTTTGTTGTGAAGACCCCGGCGGCCAGGCATTCCGTTTCGCAAAGGATCAGGGCGAGATCCGGCTTGCCGTTCTTTTTCACACCGGAATAGAGGCCTCCAGCGGCAAATCCCTTCGGAAAGGTGATTCCCCCCTCCATTTTTTTTCTGGACATGACGTCTTTCCCATGATGGTTTGTATTGAAGCCTAGGGAAAAAGGGCTTCCTGCCTCAGTCCATCCGTTTCATTAAGTCCAAAGATGCGGTTCATCGACTGGATGGCCTGACCGGCGGCTCCCCGGACGAGATTGTCGATGGCCGTCAGGACGACAAGACGATCTTCCTGGATCCTGGCGTGAATGTGGACATTGTTGGTGCCCCGGACGCTCATCGTATTGGGAGGAGAGGCCACCCTTCTCACAAAAGGACTGTCCCGGTAGCTTTCATCAATCATCCGGTCCGCCTCCTCCTGGGAACAGGGACCCTCCGTCACCATGTAGATCGTCGAGAGAATGCCGCGGTTGAACGGCAAGAGGTGGGGAACAAAGGTGACCCTTCCCCCTCCCATTCCTTCCATGGCCTGCTCCATCTCGGGAACATGCCTGTGGTCGAGGAGCTTGTAGGCGAGAACACCTTCTGAAATTTCGGGGAAGTGCGTCTCCAGGGTAAGCCCCCTTCCGGCGCCCGTGATCCCTGACTTTCCGTCGACAAAAATCATGTCCCTTTTGATCCGTCCGCGATGGAGAAAGGGAAGAATTCCCAGGAGTGCTCCTGTGGGAAAGCACCCCGGGCAGGAGACGAGACTGCCTTTGCCTAGGGAGTTTCCTGCCCATTCGGGAAGAGCATAGACCGCCCGGGAGAGACCTTCCGGAAACATGTGGTCAATTCCATAGACCTTCCGGTAGAGGGCCGGATCCCGAAGACGATAGTCCGGCCCCAGATCGATGACAACCGTCCCCTGTTCAAGGTATCGCGGAACAAGCCTGAAACTCTGCCCGGCAGGGAGGGCAAAGAACACGATATCCACATCGGTCCAGAGGGGAGATTCCGAGGCCTTTTCCAGAATGGCGGAAGAATTTAGATGGGGATAAAGATCCCCGACAGAAACTCCAGCCCTGGACTCCCCCGCCAGGCGGACGACCTCCGTTGCCGGATGCGATGCCAGGAGACGGACAAGTTCTGCTCCGGCATACCCCGAGGCGCCGACAATTCCGGCGCGAATCTTTGTCCCTTGCTGGGCCATTTCTTTCGTCATTTCTCTCCAATTTCAGCACGA
Source organism: Nitrospirota bacterium (assembly GCA_021828525.1). GTDB lineage: Bacteria > Nitrospirota > Leptospirillia > Leptospirillales > Leptospirillaceae > UBA4572. The sequence goes on from JAJZGM010000001.1 coordinate 13,322, forward strand.
AAAAAGGGGAGACCGAGGTCTCCCCTTCATATCGGGACACACTCCAGAGATTAGCGCTTGGAAAACTGGAAACGCTTTCTGGCCCCCTTTTGGCCGAATTTTTTCCTTTCCTTGACCCTGGCGTCCCGGGTCAGGAAGCCTTCCTTTTTCAGGGACTCCCGGAATTCCGGATTTATTTCGAGCAAAGCCCGGGAAATTCCATGCCGGATGGCTTCGGCCTGTCCGGTCAACCCGCCTCCGGTGACCTTGGCGAAGACATCGAGTTTCCCGACCATATTCGTAAGCTCGATGGGAGCCTTCACCTGGGTGGTCCACAGGGTCCTCGGGAAGTATTCCTCGAGGGGCCTGTCATTGACCTGGATCAGACCTGTACCGCTCTGGACCCGCACACGGGCGATGGCAGTCTTGCGCTTTCCGGTCGCAGAACCCCGTCCATCCTCATTCGGTTCTCTCTCCATCAACGACCTCCTAATGCGTAGACTTCGGGATTCTGGGCCTGATGTGGGTGCGATTCCTCAGCATAGACCTTGAGGCGGCTCATGAACTGGTTGGAGAGCTTGTTTTTGGGAAGCATTCCCTTCACGGCGTGAATGACCAGATGCTCAGGATTCCGGGAGCGGACTTCCTTTGCGGTCGCAGACTTGAAACCTCCGGGATAGCCGCTGTGCCGGTAATACATTTTCTGGCTCCACTTTTTTCCTGTGAAGGCCACCTTGGCCGCATTGATCACGATGACAAAATCCCCTGCATCCTGATGCGGAGTAAAGAAAACCTTGTTCTTGCCCCGCAGAAGAAGCGCGACGGCCGTGGAGAGCCTCCCGACGGTCTGACCGTCGGCATCCACGACATACCACTTTTTCTGGGAGAGTTCTTCAGCGGTTGCGATTCGTGTCACTTTTTCCATTGCCTGAAAATCTCCTTCAGATTCGGGTCGGCCTCAGGAGGTCATCTGGACCATAACCGGCTTGATCTCCTCCGCCATCGACGGGGAAGTCCTGATTCCGGCGATCGTCTCCTTGTAGGCTCGATGAACCCTGTCCAGATCCTGTGTAAAAAATGCTCCCAATTGGGCCAGCGAGGAGTAAAGGGAGCCATCCTGCTTGTCGAGGAACAGGGAGACGGCTGTCGGAGCCGATTGCTTGTGCTGGGCCAGCCACTGCTTCAGACTCTCGATTTTCTGGAAAAACTCTTCCTCTCCCTGACGCGCCCGCTCCATCACCGGCAACACGATACAGTCCACCTTCCCGCGAATCCTGGAAAGGGCCGTCGGATCATCCCCATCGGCCAAAGATTCGGAAAAGGGAACCACTGAACTGCCAAGTCTTGCGAAAAAGGCGACAAGACCTGAACCCAGCTCCGAGTCAAGAATGAATCTCGGAACGCCCACACGGTTCGTGCGTGGATTTCTGGAGGAGGATTCGATCCCCTCCTCCGCTTTTTCAAAGACCGTCGACCGGAGTCCCTCAAGGAATCCCTGATTCTCCCGGCGCCAGTTCTTCAAAAGATGTTTCGCCCCAAACTGGATCAATGTCGAATAGTAGTCCCGCCTCATGGCGCTTCGGGATATATTTTTCCAGGAATAGAAATCTTCCATCGCCCCGATCGCAGCCTCGTTCAATTCGTAGGCGGTCATATTCTTCGGACGGTAGACGGCATGATGTCCGTCATAAAGGCTCCAGTCCTTGTAAAGAAGCTCCCGGTTTCCCGTGGCATAAAAATGGTCGAAATCGGGAGAGCCTGGCAGCGGAGTGAGGATCATCAGCTGAATGGACTGAAGCTGCCACTCCTGGGCGAGGCGGGCCGTTTCGTAGATCGTATTCTTGTCGTCGGTGTCGGCGCCGACCACGAACATACCGTGAATCCTGATGCCGGCCTTGTTGAAGGCCTCGACGGACCGGACAATTTTTTCGTAGGTCTGCCGCTTGTTGAACAGATCGAGTGTCTGGGGATTGATCGACTCGAACCCGATAAAGACATTGAAGCAGTTGCTGGCCTTCATGAGCTCGAGCAGTTCGGGATCGAAGGCGGTTTCCGTCCTGATCTGGGCTCCCCATTCTGGGGTCAGCCCCTCTTCGATCATCCTTTTGAGGAGATCCTTGGTCCTTTTCCTGTTGGCTGTAAAAAGGTCGTCCGCGAAAAAGACATATTTCGGATTGTTGACCCGGATTTCCTCAATGACCCTCTCGATGGAATGCATCCTGAATCCATGGCCGTACATACCCGGAACGGAACAAAAAGTGCAGGTAAACGGACATCCGCGGGAGGTGGCAATGGAAATCAGGCCCCTCTTCTGGGTGTTCCAACCCTCCACCAGGCCGTAATCGGGGATGGGATTCGAGTCAAGGTCCTCCTTGAGTGGCCGGTCCGGATTATGGAGCTTCCGGGAGCCCTTCCAGTAGGAGAGACCAAGGATCTTCTCCATATCGCCACGGCCTTCCATGGCATCGATCAGCTCGAAGAGTGTTTCCTCGCCCTCTCCCCGCACGACATAATCCGCGTAATCGAGAGCCTCGTCCGGAAGAAATGTGACATGCGTGCCCCCGATAACGACGGGAATCCCCGCCTTGCGGACAGTCTCTGCCAGACGGTAAGACTGGGGAGCCGTGGAAGTGAGCGTTGAAATCCCTACAATGTCTGCAGAAAGCACTTCCTTCATGTCAACGGGCGCCACATCCTCGATGTAGACCCTGACATCCCACCCCCGGTCTCTCAGCATGGTTCCAAGCAGAATGACGCCAAGTCTGGGAATGGTGAATGAACTATAGACATGGAGATGAGTTGACTTTGGCTCGACAAGCACAAATTTCTTTGCCATTACACTGCCCCCTTCAGGGGGCCTCCCTGCCAGAATGCGCAGGGAGGGGCCCCGTTATCCGTTCGGATGAATCCGATCTTTCTTCGCAAGAAGCTGTTCTTTTGTTTCGACATAATTCGGATCCGGTATGCAACATTCATCGATGGGACAGACTGCGGCACACTGGGGCTCATCGTGGAACCCTATGCATTCCGTGCAGAGATCCGGATCGATCACGTAGATAGGATCCCCTTCGCTGATAGCGTCATTCGGACACTCCGGAAGGCAGGCTCCGCAGGAGATACAATTATCGGCAATCAAAATAGACATCCAGGCCTCCTTGACCATTTCCTTAGCTTGCAATCAAACGCCTCAGGCCAGCGCCTGGGCACTCTCCATTATCCGGGTCCACAGAAAACCGGACATCTTCCAAAAAGGCCCTCTTACATGGAAAAGAGGCCGAGGTTACTACAAGATCCTTATTCTATCGGCAAGCCATCCCACAAATCAACTGATTTGTTCAGAATTTCACAGCGGCCACATTTTAGGTGCGGCCCCCTTCCGACATCATATCAGAATCCCAAGATTCAGGAAGAGGAACCGGGAAAAGGCCTCTCCGAAGAGGATCATGAGAAGCGCCACATAGAGCAGTCCCGTGGCGGCCTGGGTCGAATGCATCCGGACGGTGCGGTACGCCAGTATGGAGATCACCAGTCCCCCGATCACCCCGACGAGAAGTCTTCCCCAGAGGTAGAGCCCCTGGAAAGACTCCAGGAGAAGCCCTTCGGCAAAACCAGGCCGTCCCTGCCAGTCCATCCACGTCAGGACTCCCGAAAGGATGGCCGTCAGGGCGGTGCATCCAAGAAGGGCCCGGGCAAGAAAGGCCAGCGGTTCGATGGGAAGGGTGGGGTTGGTCAGGTAGAAGTGCCCCCAGTTCATGGCAAGAAGAACGGCTCCCAGGAGAAACGAAGAGACAAACATGGTCACGAGAAGGATCAATCCCGAGACGGACAGGCTGAGGGAGGCATTCAGGATCAGGGTGGCCGTACCCGTGGCCCCCAGAAGCAGGAGGGCACAAATATTGAGGACCGGTCGTGTGATGGGACGGATCCGGTTCCAGGAGACAAAATTGACCAGGGAGTTGTATCCCACCAGCCCTGCCGTTCCCGACATCATGAGGTAGACCGTCAGCTGGTCCAGACGGCCGGGATGAAAGGCAGGGATTCTCATTCCGGACGGGCCGAGGGCAAACAGGGCGCCTCCTGAAAAAAGGAGGAAAAGAAGGCCGTGCAACCGGTAAAAGGATCGGTTGACCGAAGGATACCGGTACAGGAAGGTCATGAGAAAGCATCCTCCGGCCGTCGCCTGCAAAAGAAGAAGTCCAAAGACATTGGGATGAAAGATCATTCTGGTCCTTCCTGTATTTTTTCGTTTCTTTTCTCCTGGCGCTTCCGGGATTTCCGGTCTTCCCAGCGGGGCCGGGTTTCCCGGACCCTAAGCCCCACCCTCCCGAGGGGGAGGGGAAGAGGGGGCGGATCCTTCCAGAGGGAGAGGGTCATCCCGGCCACTCCCGGAAAGATCCCCATGACATGGTCGACAATGGCCTCACCCAGTCGTTCGAGCAGAAAAAACTCCGATGCCTCTCCTTTGGCGACGATTTCCCGAAGAAGGCGGTCATAGTCCACTGTCTTGTGAATGGCGTCATTGCCCCAGGGAATCTCTGAAAGTTCGATCTCTCCCGACAGAAGAAGGCGCTGGGGACGGGACCGTTCCTCCTGTCCCGTCCCGATTCTCACATGAATTGAAAGTTGTTCAAAAAAAAGAGTCTTGGACATCGTTTAAGGCCCGCTCCCCGAGACGGTCGGCAGTTTCCGGTCGATGAGGATCCTGACGGGGGATCCTCCCACAGTTCCGTCCACGGGAACGGTCCCGCTGTACTCCCCGCTCGCAACCAGGGAGCTGCCTGATTCGAGGGAGAGACGAGCCACAAGCCGCACCGCCCCCTGGAAGTTAATCCCTGTGAGGCGGACATCCTTCTGGGAGATCTCGAAGGGGACGGGGAATGTCGGATGGACAAAGACAACGCGGGCGACAGGGAGCCAGTCCGGAGAGGTGGGTCCCTTCATCAGGGCCACCACAGCCAGGGACCCATGAGTCATCCAGAGGGGGACACGGGGATCGAGGAAGACAGTCCCCACCACCTTGCCGGGAACGTTTTCCCCGCCGGCGGGTGTTTTGGAACATCCTCCGGAAAAAAGGACCAGCAGGAACAGAAGGCATGACAGGAGTCTGCCGGCAGGGAAAAGGCGGGGTCTATTCATAAAGTGACCTTTCGAAGGTGTCGTTTCATGGAGATACAATGACAAACTCCTCGATATGATAGAGTGGATCACTCTTGATGATCACCTTTCGGCGGATCACCTGCTGGACGGCATCCAGAAAAATCTTTTCCGAGGCGAGCTCCGCCTCGACATCCGGATGGACATAGAGGATCACGCGGCGGTCCTTCGCTCCCCGACCCGAAGGAAGCTTCCGGAGATCTTCGAAAATTTCGTAGATGATCGTCCGGACGGACTTGACGTATCCCTTCCCGTCACAATAGGCGCAGGTTTCTCCCAGAAGGTGGACAAGGTCCTCCCGGACCCTTTTCCTGGACATTTCCACCAGACCCAGGTCCGAGATCTTGAGGGCATTGGTGCGGGCCTTGTCCTTCGTCAGCATTTCCTGAAGCCCCTGGAAAACCCTCTCCCGGTTTTTTTCCTTTTCCATGTCGATGAAATCAAGGATGATGATTCCTCCGATGTTGCGAAGGCGCAACTGATGGGCGATTTCCTCCACCGCCTCGAGATTGGTCTTGAGGATGGTCTCCTCCGGATCCTTGTCCCCGACAAATCGCCCCGTATTCACATCAACCACCGTCAGGGCTTCGGCCCGGTCGATCACGAGGTAGCCTCCGGATTTGAGCCAGACCTTCTTCTCGAGGGCCCGGGCGACCTGCTGGTCGACCGAATATTCCTGAAAGAGAGATGATTTTCTGCTCCAGAGTTCGATTTTGTCTGCATAGGCTGGCAGATAGGTCCGGACAAATTCGAGAACCCGCTGGTGCTCTTTCTGGCTGTCGATGAGGAGACGGTCGACTTCGTTTGTCAGGTAGTCCCGTATTGTCCGGAAAACCACGTCCAGGTCGACACGAACGAGCGCCGGGGCCCGGACAGTCTCCTTCTTTGACTTGATGTCCTCCCAGAGAAGATCGAGGAAAACCATGTCCATCCTGGCTTCGTCCTCGGTCATCCCTTCCGCGACTGTCCGGATGATATACCCGCCCTTGTGGGTCCGGAGCCCCCCCACGATCTCCTTCAGCCTCTGTCTCTCTCCCTCGTTCGTGATCCTGCGGGAGACTCCGATATGGTTGACCTGGGGCATATAGACAAGATAGCGGCCGGGAAGGCTGATATAGGTTGTTGCCCGAGGGCCCTTGGTACTGATCGGGTCCTTTGTCGTCTGGATCAGAAGCTCCTGTCCATCGGTCAACAGCTCCTCGATGGGGCGTCTTCCCGAACGTTTTGCTGGCTCCGGCGGGGCCTCCCCTTCGGGGGTGGCCGGAATGGACACTGGGGTTTCTTCCTCGATCACCGCCCCCGGAGGAGACTCCTCACGCAGGGCATCGGGAAGCGTCTCGGTGCCTTCGACAAAGATATCGTCAACATAGAGAAAGGCGGCTTTTTCAAGACCGATATCCACAAAGGCTGCCTGCATTCCCGGGAGCACCTTGCTCACCTTTCCCTTGTAGATATTTCCCACGATCCCCTGGGCCTGCTTCCTGTCAAAAAAGTATTCGGCCAGACGTCCGCCCTCGACGATGGCCACCTTCGTCTCTTCTTCAGTCACATGAATCAGGATTTCCGAACCCATTCTCTACCCTCCTGCAACGACCATTAAAATCCTCCGGCATCAAAAATCCTGTCCTCACGAGGAGGACTCCATCCTAGACCTTCAGGAAATCATTCGGAAGCCGTGTGATCCGCAAACCGGCGTTATCTCTTTGCATAAAAGCGGACATTCATCAAAAGAGCCATGGCTCCCAGAGACACAATCATGGCCGACCCCCCATAACTCATCAGAGGCATCGGAACCCCCACGACAGGAAGTATCCCGAGCACCATCAGGACATTGATCAGAAAACAAAACAGGAAAAAACCCGTCACCCCAGCCGAAAGATAGAACCCAGCAGGGTCCCGACAATCCATGGCTGTGCGGAAACCGAACCAGACCAGATAGGAGACCAAACCCAGGAAGATCAGGGCTCCGGCAAATCCCCATTCCTCCGTAAAAACGGCAAAGACAAAATCGGTATGTGCTCCGGGAAGGAACTGGTAGCGCACCTGTGTGGCCCCGGACAACCCTTGACCGAACCACCCCCCCGATCCGACCGCCACGATGGACTGGATGGTGTGGTATCCGAGGCCGGAAGGATCGGAAGCGGGATCGATGAAAGCCCGGATCCTGTCCTTCTGGAACTCGTGGAGGTGTGCCCAGACCCCTTCCCAGAGAACCGGAAAGAAGGCCAATCCTCCCAGGACAGAGATGGTCACGATCCTGGAAGGAATTCCCTTCAGAAAAACGAAGACGGAAAAGATGATCATCAATTCAAATGCCGTGCCAAGATCCGGCTGCCTCGCGATCAAAAGGGCCGGGAAAACCGAGGCCAGGAGAGCGGCGGCGAAACGCCCCGGCCGTAGTGGGACATCCCGTTTTTCCGGGACGAAAAGCCATGTCAGAAAGAGAATCAGCCCCAGGATCATGAACTCCGAGGGCTGGATCTGGAACCACCCCAGCCCGATCCAGCGTCTTGCTCCATGGCTGGCATGTCCGGCAAGAAAGACGATGGCGAGAAGCGCCAGGACAACCCCGTATATCCAGAGGGCATTTTTCAGAAAAAGGGGATAGGGAACAAGGAGGATGCCAAGTCCCATAAGAAGGCCAAAAACCTCCCAGAGTCCCTGCTTGACAGCCAGATAGGGTGTCACGGAGAACAGGGTCAGAAGATCGATTAACAGGAGGGCGGACAGAACCACCAGAAAGGCTGGATGGACCCTGACAACATAGAGGAGAATTTTGGCGATCAAATTCCAGTGTCCCTTCCTCAGGATGCAACGGCCGGCGCGGGATTTCCTTTTTCTGCCAGCCGCGTAATGTAGAACATGCGGAAAATCTCCCGGGCCACAGGCCCGGCCACATCTCCGCCGTCTCCTCCGTTTTCGATCAGGACGGCAACAACGATCCTGGGATCATCGAAGGGCCCGAACCCCACAAACCAGGAGTCGGCCTTCGGACGCTTGATGCCCTTGTTTTTTCCACGGTTGCTGACGACCTGGGCCGTCCCGGTCTTTCCTGCGATGGCAAAAAACGGCAGGTCCACCGGATGGCCCGTCCCGTGCGGAGCCGCCACAACATCCCTGAGATCGCCGCGGACAATATCGAAATCCTTTTTGGGAATCGGTATGGGAGTCAGGTCTGCGGCCCCGGAACTTCCCCCTTTTTCCTTCTCCCCGAGCAGGAGATGGGGGTGCGAGAGTTGTCCCTTCATGGCCACAGCTCCCATCAATCTGGCCATTTCAAGGGGAGTGACGGTCAGAAAGCCCTGTCCGATGGCCAGGGGGGGCGTTTCTCCCGGGTACCAGGACGTGTGGAGATATTTCCTCTTCCACTCCCTGTCAGGGACAACTCCCGAAAGTTCGGCCGGAAGATCGATTCCCGTCCGGGAGCCCAGCCCAAAAAGGCGGGCCACCCTGGCAATGGGTTCGGGACCCAGGGTCATTCCAAGGTGATAGAAGTAAATGTCGCAGGACTGCTCGATCGCCTTGTGAAGATGGAGCGTTCCATGCCCCCCCCTCTTCCAGTCGTGAAAGATCACGGATCCGACCCGGAAAGTTCCTGCGCAATGGAAGGGGGCCTCGGGATCAAGCTTGTGTTCCGTCAGACCAGCCAAGGTGGTGACGATCTTGAAGACCGAGCCTGGAGGGTAAAGCCCCTGGACGGCACGGTCCGTCATCGGGTGGTCGGTGGCATGGACGAGAGTGTTCCAGCGGGCGGAACTCATGGCCTGCGAAAGCTCTTCCGAGTTGTAGGAGGGATGGCTTGCCAGGGCAAGGATTTCTCCGTTTCTGGGATCTAACGCCACGACGGCACCACGCCTGTCTCCCAGAAACCGTTCCGCAGTCATCTGGAGCCTCATGTCGATCGTGAGCCTGAGCGAGCGGCCCTCTTTCGGTGGGTCGTTCCTGAGATTCCGGACCATCCGGCCGTGGGAGTCGACCAGCTTGCGTCTCAGGCCGGGAGCTCCCTGGAGGAGGGCGTCATATTCCTTTTCGATTCCCGACTTGCCTATTCCTGTTCCCGGAGGAAGATGGCGATAGAAAGACCCCTTGAGGTCGGACGCGGTGAAAGACCCGACATAACCCAAAAGATGGGCCCCGATATTGTCCGGGGGGTAGATCCGCTTTGGCATGACCTGGATGTAAAAACCCGGCAACCGGTAAAGATCCATGTTGACCCGGCCGACCTGGGCCATGGAAAGTCCTGTCTCCAGGGGGACGGGCATGTGGGGGGGAAGGACGAATCCCAGACGGGAGAGGGCATGCCGGAGTTTGCTCGCGGGGATTCCGAGATCAAAGGCAAGCCACGCCAGTTCGCGGCGAGGATGGCGGACCTCCCCCGGAATTTCGAAAACGGCAAAATCCGGTCCATTGCGGACCAGAACCACACCATTCCTGTCGGTAATTTCTCCGCGGAGGGGAGGGATGGGCACAACTTTTACGACATTGTCCCTGGCAAGGGCCAGATAATGGCGGTGTTTGATCACCTGGACCACATAAAGGCGAACAACCACCACCGCGATGCCCAGCCAGAAGACAAAAATCAACCCGTTGAGACGGGCCCTCGGAGATCCTAGGATCCCATTTTTATGAAAGCGGAATTCCGATGCCATGTTGTTTTCGGGACGGAGGACCGGCTGTCCACCCCAGGGATCTCCTCACAAAAACGAGCATCATCCCCAGGAGTCCTGTCACCCCGTCCATCACCAGCCAATCTTTGAATAATTGTGTCTCAAGGGGGTAATCAAGAAGCTTCCTGACAAGAAGTCCAGCCCCCATATCGATACCGAGGACGATCCATACCATAAGGTACTGCCTGACACCAGAGCCTGTCGAAAAATCCGAAAGCCGTGAAAAGAGCCAGGCTTCGGAAAGATACAGAAGCACCCAGAAGGATCCCGGCCCATAGGAAACAAGAGAGAGGACGAGACCGGCCAGTAAGCCCAGGAGAAGGAACCCGTACTTCTCCTTCTTCTGCAGAAGGAAAAAAAGGAACAACGGAACCGGATTGATCCACGCAGACAGGTAAGGAAACCATCGAAGTCCGGAAACCGCCAGAACAATAAGAAGAACCAGAATCATGGCCCGGACCGGAAGGTTCACTGTCGCCCCTTTCCAAGAAGGGGTTTTTCTGTCCAGTCGAGCGGCGGAACAAGGACCATGACGGCATACAGGGACTCGAGCTTCTCGGCACTATCGAGCCTGATCGACTGAAACAACTGGTGACGGGAGTTTCCGCTCCGGACGACGGTACCGATCAGTTGATCCGGCGGGAAGAAGCCGTCTTCTCCGGTCGTCACCACATGCACGCCATTTTCTGTCGACGCCATGGAGGGAATATATTCGAGCCTGAGAAAGTGCCCTGTCCCCCGTCCCCGCACAAGTCCATTCTGCCCCGAATCCTGAAGTCGTCCTTCCAGCGCAAACATCGGATCCTCGATCCAGAGGACCTGCGAGAATCCGGAAAAAACCCGCACAACATAACCGACGATGCCGTTGGTCCCGATCACTCCATCCCTGACGTGGACTCCCCTTTTTTTCCCGCAGTCCAGAAGAAGGGTTTTGGGAGCGGCCGTCGGATTGTCCGCAATCACATGACAGGCAATTTCCCTTTGCGGAATCCTTTTCTTAAGGTCGAGCAAAGCCTTGAGATCCTCACTTCTCAGGAAAAGCTCCCGGTCGTGTTGAAGAGAGTTCCTGAGGGTCTCGACCTCCAGCCGGAGCGTGCGATTTTCTTCTTCGCTCCTGACAAGATGAAGATAATGGGTCCAGAGTCCGGTCGATCCTTGCGAGAGGTCTGTGACTTCCAAAAGGACGAGACGGAAAGCCTTCAGGGGAGGGTCAAGAACCCAGCGCCGGAAAAAATCCGGATAGAATCCGAGAACCACAAACATCACCAGAACAATCAGAAAAACCGGAACGGCCTTAATGGATTTTGGTCGTTTCAGGGAAGGTCGCACCGTTTCGCCTAGTCTCCGAGTGTGACCTTTCTCAAGACATCGAGTTCCTCAAGAGTCTTCCCCGTGCCGATGACGACAGTCGTCAGGGGATCGTCCACGGTGATGATGGGGAGACGGATCTCGTCCCGTATCCGGACGTCAAGCCCCCGGAGCATTGATCCCCCGCCCGTCAGAACGATTCCGCGGTCAATGATATCGGCCGAGAGCTCCGGAGGCGTGTTCTCAAGGGTCTTCTGCACAATCGACACGATACTGTTGATGGTTTCCGAAAGGGCCCCGCGTATTTCCTCTTCCGTGATCTTGAGGGTTTTGGGAAGACCGGTGATGAGATCCCTCCCCTTGATGATCATGACGTGGCCCTCTTTCTGAGGACAGGCGGATCCGATCTCCATCTTGATCCGCTCCGCCATCGAGTCCCCTATCAGAAGGTTGTGCTGCTTCTTGATGTAGGAGATGATGTCCTCGTCCATCTTGTCACCGGCCACTTTGATGGACTCGCTGTATACCGTCCCCCCCAGGGAGATCACAGCGACATCCGTCGTGCCTCCTCCGATGTCTATCACCATGTTGCCGGAAGGCTCCATGATGGGAAGCCCCGCCCCGATTGCCGCCGCGAGAGGTTCCTCAATCAGGTAGACCTCCCTGGCTCCGGCCATGCGGGCCGAATCCTTCACCGCCCTCTGGGCCACCATCGAAATTCTGGACGGGACGCAGATCACCATCCGGGGACGGACAAAAGCCGACCGCCGGTGGACCTTGTTGATGAAATAGGACAGCATCTGCTGGGCGATGTCGGGATTGTCGATGACGCCGTTCCGGACCGGCCGCACCGCCACGATGTTTCCCGGCGTCCTGCCCAACATTTTCTTGGCTTCCCGTCCGATGGCGAGGACCGAGCCCGACTTCTGGTCCATGGCCACGATCGAGGGTTCATTGATGACGATCCCCTGGTCACGCACGTAGACCAGAGTATTGGCCGTTCCAAGATCGATCGCCAGATCCTGGGAGAGAAACCCGAAAAGATTTGCGATGAGCCCCAAGATGATTTTCCTTTATTCTTTAGGGAGTCGTCGACTCCGTTGTGTCCCCGAGGGAGGTCTCCGAGGCCTTGTCCTGTCTGTTTTTATTCCCTCTGAACTCGCTCTTTCTGACCATTGTTCCCACCAGATCATCCCCGAACCTGCGGTCGGAGGGCATTCCGGCAAGGATGAGAGCCTCAAAGGAGACAACGAGCAACCCCAGGACCCACCCGATCCATGGAATCTGGGAGAGGATGTAGGCCAGCCCCATCGGAATGTTCCGGATTGTGGACTCGTAGAAACTGCAGGGGCGCCCCGTCCTCCCGGCCACCCACAATCCCGTCAGTCTTTTTCCGAGACTTTTGCCCCCGGGAAGACCATCGGCAACAAGGATATAGGCTGTCGCCGCCAGCCAGGCCAGCCAGGAGCTGCCCAACAGAAACCCGGCATGCTCGAGGGAAAGGGCCAGAAGATAGTCCACAAACTTGGCCAGAAATCGGTCGAAAAGGTAGGAGAATCGGTCAGACGGTTCCCTGATGTCCACCCCATCCTCCCCCGGCCCGGACGGACAAATCCATAAAATTCTTCACAAGAGAAAACTTACCCCAGCACGCATGAAAAATGCAACACAAGATTTATTTTGGACCCGACAGGGAGGACTTTTCCGGAAATTTCTCGTTTTAATAATGATGAGCGTGGGTTTTTTCACGAAGGCTTACTGGTTCTCCTCCAGACGCTTGCGGATATCCCTGAAGACAGCCTCGCAAGGAGTGTCTCCAAAAATGGCGGAACCCATGACCACGGTGTCGGCCCCGCAGTCCACCACCCGGGCAATGTTGGCAGGCTTGATCCCTCCGTCGACCTCCAGTCTCACGTGGCTGGCCCCTCTCTTGTCCAGCAGATCCCGCATGGCGGCAATCTTTTCGAAGGAGTGGGGGATGAAGGACTGTCCCCCGAAGCCTGGGTTCACCGTCATGACGAGAACCAGGTCGATCATGTCGAGGATTTCCGAGACCATGGTCACGGGGGTAGCCGGGGAAAGGGCCACGCCCGCCCTCATGCCAAGCTCCCGGATCCGGGAGAGGACGTAATGGAGATGAGAGGAGGCCTCCCAATGGACAGTCACCCGGTGCATCCCGTATTGCGCGAGCTCCGGAAGGTAGATCTCCGGGTGCTCCACCATCAGGTGGGCTTCGAGGGGAACATCCGTGATTTTCCGCAGCCCTTCGATGACGGGAGGCCCGAATGTCAGATTGGGAACGAAATGGCCATCCATCATGTCCAGGTGCAGAAGGTCGGCACCGGCGGAGGAGGCCTCCCGGACCTCCTCTCCCAGGGCAAGAAAGTCGGCGGAGAGAATGGAGGGGGCGATCAGGATCTTGCGGCCGTTCCGGGAGAGCATCATCTAAAAGGCATGCCGCGAGAGGGAGAGGCTGGAACCGGCCATGGCCTCGAGCCTCCGGATACGCTCTTCCGTTGGGGGATGAGTCGAGAAAAAGGCCATCAGACCTCCCGCGTGGAAGGGTTCGAGAATGAACATGTGCGCTGTGGAAGGGTTGGCGGCCATGGGAACGGCGTCGATGCCCCGTTCAAGTTTGGACAGGGCCCGGGCCAGGAACAGGGGATTTCCGCAAAGCTTCGCCCCCCCTTCGTCGGCCGCGAATTCCCTCGAGCGGGAGATCGCCATCTGGACCAGCATGGCGGCGATGGGAGCCAGGATGATCATCAGGAGATCCCCGAATCCTCCCCCTTCCCGCTCCTCGCGTTCACGTCCTCCGAAGATGGCCGCCCACTGGGCCATGCTTGCCAGCATCGTGACTGCTCCCGCGATGGAAGCGGCCACCGTGGAGGTCAGGGTGTCCCGGTTGACGACATGGGTCAGCTCGTGACCCAGAACACCCGACAGTTCCTCCGGCGTCATGAGGTCCATGATCCCGGTCGTGACCGCAACTGCCGCATGGGACGGATCCCGGCCCGTCGCAAAGGCGTTGGGAGAGGGATCGTCGATGATGTACAGGCGGGGAACGGGAATCCCGCCGCGCCGGGCAAGACCCGCCAGAAGCTGCTGGATCTCACGGATTCGGGGATTTCCGGACTCTCCAGTCACTTCATGGGCCTGGTACATCGAGAGAACGATCTTGTCGGAAAACCACCAGGAAAAGAAATTCATCCCCACCGAGAGGACCAGGGCGACCACCATTCCCGTCTGGCCTCCCAGCTGTTTTCCGATCACAAGGAGGAAGCCCGTCAGAAGTCCGAGAAGAAGAACGGTCTTGAAAGAGTTGAACATTGTCTTGAAACTCCCCTATGGGTTCTGTCGTTTGTTGGTCATTTTCAAAATTTCACGCCTCGAAAAGCACGATCTCGTCTTTTCCGAATCGCCGACCTGCCAGGAACTCCCCCGAGGTCAGCATCCTCCCGCCTTCGCGCTGGAGGGAGAGAATCCGGTAGACCCCTTTTCCGCAGGCCACATCGATTCCTTCCGGACCCTGGTAAAGGAGCTGTCCGGGAAGGGAAGGAGGGGAATCCTCCCGGAGAACCTCTCCGGAACCGACCCGGAACCGCCCGATGGAGGAGTCAAAGCTGGCTCCAGGCCAGGGATTCATCGCCCTGACATGGGCATCGACCTCTCGGGCGGAGGATTCGAAAGGCATCCGTCCGTCCTCTTTCCGGAGAATGGGCGCCTGGGTTCCCTTCTCGGGCTGAGGGAGCGGACTGAGAGTTCCTCCGATATACCCTGCAAGGCCCTGAACCAGAAAGGGAGGGCCCAGCTCCTTCATCCTTTCCGAAAGCGAGACCGAGGTCTCCCGGGGATTCAGAGGAATCTCGAGACGGTCGAGCACGGGTCCCGTATCCATCCCCCGGTCCAGGAGCATGAGGGACAACCCCGAGACTGTCAGTCCCTGGCGGATGGCCCAGACGATGGGAGAGGCTCCCCGAAGGGCGGGCAGGAGGCTGGCATGGACATTTACGCACCCCCACCGGGGAAATTCCAGAACCTCTCCTGGAAGTATTTTACCATAAGCCACCACAACGATCAGGTCAGGGGACCAATCCCCCAGAAATTCCCGGCCTTCCGGGACCCGAAGGGAAGAGGGAGTGACCGTGGGGATTCCTCGGTCCATGGCCCAGGCCCTGACCGGAACCGGGGCCGTCACCTGCCCCCGTCCCCGGGGGCGGTCGGGCTGGGTCACCACGCCCCGGAGGTCAAAGCCCGCCTGGACAAGGGCGGCCAGGAAAGGGACTGCAAAGTCCGGACTTCCCATGAAGACGGTCCGGATTCGGGAAAAGCCGGTCACGGACAACTCTCCATCCGTTTTTCCCAGAGGGTTCGGCGCCACAGGGAGAGGAAACGCGAAAGGGGAGGCTGGCGGTCGGGAAGGAGAATCCCCTCGAGGTGGTCCACCTCATGTTCGATCATCCGGGCAAACAGTCCTGATCCGGTGTAGACCACCTCTTCCCCCTTTTCGTTTTGCCCGGACACGGTCACCCTTTCGGGCCGCCGGATCGACAGGTCGAGTCCGGGAAATGACAGGCACCCCTCGACCACCGACACGGACCCGGTCCGCTCCCGTATTTCCGGGTTGAGGAGGACTCCCCGAGCGGGAGGACCTCCCGGATCCCGGGGTCGCTTCAGGTTCCAGACGAAAAGGCGGCAGGAAATGCCGATCTGCGGCGCGGCCAGGGCCACCCCCCTCTGGGTGGCCAGGGTGTCCCAAAGATCAATGATCGCCTGCCGGACCTCGAGGGAGCATGGATCAGTCCGGAGAGCGACAGCCCGGAGAGAGTTCTCCCTGTGACCCACCAGGGAACGGATCGGCATTCTTCCGGCCCCCCGTCCTCAGGACCCTTTTCCCGTCGGGGGACAGGAATAGGGGGCCCCTCCATGAACGACGACGGGAACCGGGACTTCATCTGTTTTGACGATCTGGTCCCTGCCCGCCAGATCAAACCCCAGCCGGTGCCGGCCGGCAGACAGGTGGCCGACACAGAGCACAAGCGAACGGCCCGGCACCACCTTCCTCCCCAACAGTCGCCCCCTGTCCACTGTCAGATGCAGGAAGCGGCCAGCCGGTTTTTTGGGAATCGAGAGCGTCAGGGTGACGGTCGATCCCCGGACGGAGACAGAGGAAAGAGTCGGCGGAGGGGAGGTGCTGTCGGCCTCCGCCCTTTCAGGACCGGGGAGGGGGAAGAGGAGAACAGAAAGCCCCAGGACAAGAGAGGAAAGGGTGGTGCGGCAATGGCCAGTCGGATGATTCATGGGGCTTTGATTTCCCTCCGGAGGATGGACAAGGTCATGGCCCTATCCTATCCCGACCCGAGGGCAGGACTCAACCCTCGCGGCCGCTCAATGCCGTCTTCCCTCCCCCTCTTCGCCAGGGTCAAGGATCCCTCCCATCCACTCCCCGATGGCCCCGATCTCCGGAAGGCAGACGGAATGGCCCATGAGATACTGTTGCCACTCACGGACCCCTTTCCCGCCCAGTCTCTCCAGGGCCTCGAAGGTCTTCCGGCCAAGCCTGAATGGGACAACCGGATCCTCCGTCCCGTGAACCATGAGCAAGGGTGTCGGACTGTCGGACAGGGGAACCCCGGCATCACTGGGAAGATAGGTGGAAAGGGCCAGGACGCCCCCCCAGCGCTCCCCCCCTTCTCCGAAGACGGTCAGAAGGGCGATCACTCCCCCCTGGGAGAAGCCTGCCAGAATGATCCTTTCCGGGGGGATCCCCCGGTTCATTTCATGTCTTGCCAGCTCCCGGACGTGTCCCACCGAGCGGCGCATTCCCTCGAGATCGGGATTCCTGGAGAGGTCAGGGAGGGCCACATCGTACCAGGCCCGCATGGGCGCCCCCCCGTTGACTCTGACCCGCATGACCGGGGCATGGGGGAAGACGAAGCGAAGGGGAACCTGCGGCAGGGGAATCTCGGGGACGATCCCGGCGAAGTCGTGGCCGTCGGCTCCGAGCCCGTGGAGCCAGATGACGGCCCATCGGGGATCGGGGCCGGTTTCGAGGGTGACCGACTCAAGCATGGGCTCCTCCCTCTTCCCCGATCCCGGAGAGTCTTTCCAGAAGGGTCTCCGGGCCGTCATCGACCGAAGAGAGGCATCCGAAGGTGCCGCAGATCCAGGCCCGGGTCGATCCCTGTCCGGCCGGACTCTTGCCTGCGATTTCCCTTCCCTCCGCAGAAAGGATCGTCCAGACGGGAACGGGAGCGGACAGGGCCCGCCTCTGCCACCGGGCGGCCTCCCTCCCCTGGAGGATCACCGTCGGAGCCCCGGCAAGTCTGTAAGACAAGGCGGAGAGGAGGGTATCGAAACCTTCGGGACGGGTGTTGAAGGTTCCCGCAAAGAGGGTGAGGGCGCGTTCGGCCGACTCGAGCATGGGAAGGTCCCCGAGAAGGGATCCAAGGCGAAGGAGGCTCCGGACCGCCACTCCGTTCCCGTTGGGAAGGGACTGGTCATGGCCGGTCTTGATCCGGCACAGGAGCTCCTCGTGGTCCCTGGCCGTAAAGAAGAATCCTCCTTCCTGTCGGTCCTCGAAGGCATCGAGAAGGACCGCCGCGATCTCCCGGCCCCACAAGAGACGGTCGTCGGAATATTGGGCCGAAAGGCCTTCAAGGAGGGCGTCGAGAAGAAAGGCATAGTCGTCGAGATAGGCCGAAAGACGGCTTTCTCCCTGCGTCCTGACGGCCAGGAGCCGGCCCTCTTTCCAGAGATGGGTCCGCACGGCCGAAAGGCCGTCCTGGCCTCGCCTGATCCACTCTGGCCGGTCGAGGATCCGTCCCGCTTCGAAGAGTCCGCGCAAGTAGAGCGCATTCCAAGCTGTCAGGATCTTCTCGTCGCGACCCGGATGGATGCGCCTCTCCCGGGTCTCGAAAAGCCGTCTTTTGGCGGACGCGAAGAGTCTCCGGAACTCTTCTTCCTCCCCTCCCTCCTCCCTGGCGAGTTCTTCCGGTGTCCGGACAAGGACCGGATTCCAGAACTGGTGCTCGAAATTGGGCTCCCGGGAAAACCCCAGACAGGCCAGGGCCACCCGGCGCTCCTCTCCCGCCAGGACCTCCTCGACTTCACGACGGGTCCAGCGGGCGAACTTCCCCTCCTCCCCCTCCGAGTCGGCGTCAAGGGAGGCATACCAGAGCCCTTCAGGAGCCAGCATCTCCCGGTCCGCCCAGGCAACGATCTCCTCCGCCACCCTCCGGAAGAAGGGATCTTTCGAGATTTCAAAGGCCCGGGCATAGAGCCCAAGAAGCGGCCCGTTGTCGTAGAGCATCTTTTCGAAGTGGGGAATCTCCCATCGTTCGTCGACACTGTACCGGGCGAAACCTCCGCCGATCTGGTCGCAGATCCCTCCCCGCCCCATCTTCCGGAGAGTGAAGAGGGCCATTTCGCGGTCTTTTTCCAGGGGAGAGTCGAGCAGGAAGGAGAGTCCCTGGGCATGGGGGAATTTCGGGGCCCCCCCGAACCCTCCCTCGACCGGGTCAAAGACCTCGCGAAGATGGGCGCGGAGCGCCTCGACCGGGGCCGGAGAAAGGGAGGCCCCCTCCTGGCGTTTCGGAACGAGGAGGTCAAGGGTCTCGATCACCGAGCGGTTTTCCGGACTTTCAAGCTGCTCCCGGTGCTCGGAATAGAAGGTGTGGATCCGGGTAAGAACTTCTGAAAATCCTGGCAGACCGAAGCGCCCCGTCTTGGGAAAATAGGTCCCGGCGGCAAAGGGGACCTTCCGTCCGGTCAAAAAGACGGTCAGGGGCCAGCCGCCCCCTCGCCGGGCCAGAAGCTGATGGGCGGTCTGGTAGATATGGTCGAGGTCGGGGCGCTCTTCCCGGTCCACCTTGATGTTGATGAAGAGATCGTTCATAAGTCTCGCTGTCTCCGGATCCTCGAAGGACTCGTGAGCCATCACGTGGCACCAGTGGCAGGCAGCATACCCGATGGAGAGAAGAACCGGCTTTCCCGTCTCCCTTGCCGCCTTCCAGGCCTCCTCTCCCCAGGGATACCAGTCCACGGGGTTGTGGGCGTGCTGTCGAAGGTAGGGACTGGTCTCCCGGCCCAGGCGATTTGACATGAATTTCCTCCCTTTCCTCAAGAATATCCTGTTCGGCGTGATGGCTCACTGTACAATGCTGAGGTTTCATTCTAACGGCCCTTCTCAGTCCTCGTCCAATGGACCCCGGTTGAAGCCCCCGGGCCAATCCGGTATGATCCCTCGAAAAAGGAGACGAGATGGGGGTTTTGGAGGCGACAGACCGCAGAAAGGATTTTTCCCGGTCCCCGGGGAGTTTCGCCGGTCCCCGGGATCTGGGTCCTCTGGGAGCCCATCCGTCAGAGACGGGAACACTCTTCCGGGTCTGGGCCCCGAAAGCCCCCTCCCTCCATCTCGTCCGGGAGGGAGGGGGACCCCGGAGCGGGATTCCGATGGACCAGGAGGCGGACGGGTATTACCGCCTCTTTCTGGAGGGGGCCCTTTCCGGAACGACCTACCGCTATCTGATCGACAGCAGAACCCTTCGCCCCGATCCCGCCTCCCGCCTCCAGCGGGAAGGCGTCCATGGCCCCTCGACGGTCTGGGGGGCCCCGGAAGCCTTGCCCGTCGCCTTTTCCGGCCATGCCCTTCCGGATCTGGTCTTCTACGAGCTCCATGTGGGAACCTTCTCTCCCACCTCCGATTTCGACGGGATTCTTCCCCACCTCGACCATCTCGTCCGTACCGGCATCACGGCCCTCGAACTCATGCCGGTGGCCCAGTTTCCAGGAAGGCGGAACTGGGGCTACGACGGCGTCTTCCCCTTCGCCGTCCAGTGGTCCTACGGGGGACCGGACGCTCTCTTGCGTCTCGTCCGGGAATGCCACCTCCGGGGCCTCTCGGTCTTTCTCGACGTGGTCTACAACCATCTGGGTCCCGAAGGGAACTATCTCAGGGATTTCGGTCCCTATTTTTCCACGACGACCCGGACCCCCTGGGGGGACGCCCTGAACTTCGACGGTCCGGACAGCGACCATGTCCGCCACTTCTTCCTGGAACATCTCCGGACCTTGACACTCCTCTTCGATCTGGACGGATTCCGGCTCGACGCGATCCACGCCATCCGCGACCAGTCTCCCCATCCCTTCCTGGCCGACCTCTCTCATCTGGCCAAAAATATTGCCTCCCGGAGGGGCCGCCCTCTCCATCTCGTCGCGGAATCGAACGCGAACGACCGCCGGACCGTCCTGCCCGTCCGGGAGGGCGGCCTGGGTTTCGATTCCCAGTGGAGCGACGACTTCCACCACGCCCTGCACGTCTTCTTTACCGGAGAACGAACCGGCTACTATCGGGATTTTTCGGGAAAGGATGACCTGGCAGAGGCCCTGTCGAAGGGATTTGTCTACCGGGGACAATACGCTCCCTCCTTCCGTTGCCGCCGGGGCTCGGACTCTCTCGATCTGCCTGGGCAATCCTTCGTCTTCTTCGCCCAGAACCATGACCAGACGGGAAACCGGATGCAGGGAGAAAGGCTGGCCTCCCTCCTTCCCCCGGAGGCCCTTCCGGCGATTGCCGCCCTGGTCCTCCTGTCGCCAGGCCTTCCGCTCCTCTTCATGGGAGAAGAGTACGGAGAGACCAATCCCTTTCTCTATTTCACCGACCACGGGGATCCCGACCTCATCCAGGCCGTCCGGAAAGGGCGCAGGGATGAATTTGCCGCCTTTTCCTGGTCGGGGGAGGTGCCCGATCCTCAGGATCCCCTGACCTTCGAGCGTTCGCGGCTTTCTCTTACGGCTCCCGGAAGCCTTCTCTCAAAATTTCAGGAGGATCTTCTCCGCTTTACCGCCCGGCTTGCCGAAATCCGAAGGACCCGGCCCGCCCTGTCTCCTCCTGGGCGGATCGAAAGCCCCCAAAACCGTGTCTTCTCCCCAGCCTCCGGGACCCTGGCCCTCTTCCGGGGCGACTCCTCCTCCGGGATCCTCCTCCTGGCCAACCTCTCTGGGACCCCCCGCCTTTTGGGACCCTTTCTTCCCGGAGAATGGGACCCCGAATCCTCCGACCTCCTCCTGGACTCGGCCGCCTTTTTCGGAACCCCCTCCCGCCCCTTCTCCCCTTCCTCCAAGACAGAGTTCCTATTCGAGCCCTTCCGTGTCCTTGTTCTCTCCGGGAGAAATCGATGAAGCCCTACACAAGCGGAGGGACCGGCCGGCTCCCCGTCACGACCTACCGGCTGGGCTTTCACCGGGGCTTCAGGCTCACGGCGGCCACGCGTCTTCTCCCCTATTTCCAGAGGCTTGGCATCACCACCCTCTATGCCTCTCCCCTCTTTGCCGCCCGCTCCGGAAGTACTCACGGATACGACCTGATCGATCCCACCCGCCAAAATCCTGAAATCGGGACCCCCCAGGACATGGAGCGCCTCTCCCGGGGGCTTTCGGCCCGGGGGATGGGGATGATCCTGGACATCGTCCCCAATCACATGGCGGCGCACTTCGAAAATCCCTGGTGGCGTGATCTTCTCGAGAACGGAGAAGCCTCCGCCTTCTCCATGTTCTTTGACGTGGACTGGAATCCTCCCCAGGAGGCGCTGGCCCACCGTATCAGCCTTCCCGTCCTGGGAGACTCCTACCGGAAAGTGCTGGAGAACCAGGAACTCGAACTGGTCTTTACCAAAAACGGCTTCGCCGTCCGCTACTACGAGACCCTCTTCCCTGTCGATCCGGCCACCCTGCCCCCCGTTTTGGGAAAGATCCGGGATCTTCTCCGTTCCCAGGCCCAGAAAGAAGACGAAGAGGCACGACAAACCCTCGACCTGTTGCTCGCACGGACAGAGTCCCTGCCCGAGCGGCGGGCCGATCCCCTGGCCCGCCGCCAGAGGTCCCGGGCCCGCAGGACCATCCAGCGTCTGCTCAAATCGCTCCATCGGGACAGTCCCTCTTTCCGGGAGGCCCTGGAAAAGGTTCTGGGCGAATACCGGGGAATCCGGGGCATTCCCTCCTCCTTCGACCGGATGGACGGCCTGCTTTCCTCCCAGGTCTACTGGCTCTCCCACTGGAAAACGGTCACGAGAACCCTGAACTACCGGCGTTTTTTCGACGTGGCGGACCTGGCGGGGGTCCGGATGGAAGATGACCGGGTCTTCGAGGCCTTCCACCGCCTTGTCCGGGAGTGGGCCGGGAAAGGCTGGATCGACGGAGTCCGGGTGGACCATGTCGACGGCCTCCGGGATCCCGCCGACTACCTTCACCGGCTCTCCCGGCTTCTCCACGAGGAACGTCCGGACCACCCCCCGTTGATCTGGATCGAGAAGATCCTGGGCAGGGACGAAGTCCTGCCTGACTGGCCGGTCATGGGAACGACCGGGTACGAATTCGCAGCCCGGGTCCTGGATCTCTTCACCGACCCGGGGGGAGCCCGACTCCTGAAGAAATGGTACGAAACGCGTCTCTCGCCGGACCTGAGCTTTGAGGACATTTCCTACCAGCAAAAAAAGGCCGTGGCCGAGACGCTGATGGGAGGAGAGCTCAGGCGGCTGACACTCCTTCTCGAATGGATCGCCATGGAGGAGCGCGACGTCAGGGAAACGGGATTCCGCGAGCTCCAGACCGGTCTGGTCGAGGTCACGGCCTGCCTGGACGTCTACCGGACCTATATCCGGGAAGACAGCGTTCCGGATGAGGCGAAAATGCGTCTCGCGAAGGCGCTCGATCGGGCCAGGCACCACCATCCCATCCGGAGGCAGGGACTCTTCCGCTTCTTTGAACGGGTTCTGACCCAGGGGCTTCCTGCAGGCGCCAGCCCCGAAAAGAAGCAACGCTGGACAAACTTTGTCCTCAAGTGGCAGCAGTTTTCCGGAGCCGTCATGGCCAAGGGCGTCGAGGATACGGCCCTCTACCTCTACGCCCCCCTTCTCTCCGCCAACGAGGTGGGAAACGATCCCGGCCTTCCCCCGACAGCTCCGGAGGACTTCCACCGGTTCAACCGGAAACGCCTCGAAGACAACCCCCTTTCCCTCTCCGCAACCTCGACCCACGATACGAAACGGAGCGCCGACACGAGGGCCCGGATCGCCGCCCTCTCCCTTCATGGCGAAGAATGGATCGCCCGGGTCGAACGATGGCGGCTCTTGAACCGGAGGCTCCGCCATCCCCACAGGGGGGGTCCGGAGCTCCCCGATCCTTCGCTTGAACATTTCCTCTACCAGACCCTGATCGGCGCGTGGCCCCTGGAACCCCGGGACGAGAGCTTCGATCGCCGCATCGACGCCTATCTTGTCAAGGCACTCCGGGAATCCAAGCAGAACACCAACTGGATCACCCCCGATCCCGCCTACGAGGAGGCGGTCTGCCATTTTGCCCGGGAGATCCTCCGGACCGACCGGAAGAGCCCCTTCCTGGAAGACTTTCTCTCATTCCAGCAGAAAATCGCCCGGGAAGGAGCCCGGATCTCCCTGTCCGCGCTCGTCCTGAAGGCCACCTCTCCGGGGATCTTCGACCTCTACCGGGGAGAGGAACTCTGGGATCTCTCCCTGGTCGACCCGGACAACAGACGGCCCGTGGACTATTCCCTTCGCGCCCGTCTTCTGGAATCCGTCATAGAACAATGGTTGAGGAGGCCGGCCGGGGCCTTCCGGGACTTCCTCTTGCACTGGACCGATGGCCGGATCAAACTTTTTCTCACCTGGATCCTTCTCTCCGTCCGCAAAAATCATCCGGACCTCTTCCTCTCAGGAGAATACCGTCCTCTCTCCCCCGGATGGGAGCAGGATCATGGTATGCTGGGGTTTGTCCGGAGTCTTCCGGACCGTGACCTTCTGGTGGTTGTGGCCCTGTCCGGCAGAAACCGGCTGGAGGAGGGATCCGGGATCACCGGCCGGGAGGATCCCTCCGGGGAGATCCCCCTGCCGGAGGGAGGGTCCGTCCCCTGGGTTCATCTCTTTTCGGGAGAGACCCTTCATCCGTCGATCTCCGACCGTGGTCCCGCCCTTCCCCTTGCCCGGGCCATGGGAAGACTCCCCTTCACCGTCCTTTACCGGGGTCCGGACCCGGTTTTGCCCAAGGAGCGCCCCTGATGGACGATACCAGACCCTGGATCTTCCGCGGAATCCTCTATGAGATCTATATCCGGAGCTTCTACGACAAATCCGGGGATGGGGTGGGAGATTTCCGGGGGATTCTCGAACGGATGGACTACCTCGCCCGCCTGGGCGTGAAGGCCCTCCTCCTCAACTGCCCCTTCCAGTCCTTTCCCGGAAAGACCCGCCACCCCCTGACCGACTGGATGCGCCCCGACCCCTCCCTGGGATCCCTCTCGGAGCTCCTGGTGATCATCGAGGCGGCCCACGGAAAAGGTCTCCGGGTCCTGGCCTCCCTTCCGATCAATGCCACCAGCAACTGCAACACCTGGTTTCTTGAATCCCGGAACCGGAGTTCCCGCTATCTCCGGAAAAGCTTTTTCTGGTCGGACCGTCTGAAGCTCCCCACCTCCCCCGACCAGGAGACACCGGAGATCTCGAACTGGGCCAAGGATGAGGAAACCGGGCAGTACTACTGGTACCAGGACCACAAGGACGAACCGGCGATCAACTACGGAGATCCCGAAATCCTGGAGGAGATCCGGCGCGTCTTCGAACACTGGTTCACGCTGGGGATCGACGGCTTCCGTCTGGCGGGATCGGGCCGCCTCCACCGTCTGGGAAAGAACGGGATCGAACTGGTCACCGATCCCTTCCGCCAGATCCAGGGCATCCTCCTTCCACTCAAAAACTCCTACCCGGACCGGGTCTTCCTTTTCGAAACGGGCCAGCCTCCCAAGGGAGCCTTCGGCCAGGATTCCCGTCTCTTTTACCACTTCAACGGATTCTTCCCTTCGGTGATCCGGTCGGTCAGGGACGAAAACAAGGAACCTCTCGATCAGGCCATCGCCTCGGGGGAACGGGAGGCCCACAGCCGGAAGGACCTCCCGGTCCGCTGGACCCTCGACCTCAGAGAGCGCTCCGAGGAGACCTTCGAGAAGTTCCTCGAGGAGGACGGAGGGGATACGGTCTTTCCCCTGGAGGCGGAAGGCTCAAAGGACCGGCCGGTCCTGGCCCGCGTCGCCCGGATCATGGAGAACGGCCGAAGACGCATCCAGCTTGCGGCCAGTCTCTTCTTCACCTTTCCGGGCATTCCCGTTCTCTATTACGGCGATGAAATCGGGATGGGGGACCATCCCCATCTTTCGGGGCGCAACCCCGTCCGGACGCCCATGCAGTGGTCCTCCGACCGGAACGCCGGATTTTCGTCCGCCGATCCCGAGGAGCTCTACAACCCCGTCATCGACGATCCCCTTTACAGCTACACCATGGTCAACGTCGAGAGCCAGGAACGCTTCGTCGATTCCCATCTCTGGAACGTCCGCCGGATGATCGAGGTCAGAAACCGCCAGCCGGCCCTCTGGAGCCAGGGGCAGTTCGGTCTGGTCGAAACCACCCACCCCGCCCTCTTCGCCTTCTACCGGCAGTCGGGAGACGAGACCTGTCTCCTGGTCCACAACCTCTCCAAGACCTCCGTCTGCGGTGAGCTCAAACTCGGAAAATTCGCCTCCCTCGTTCCCCGGGAACTCTTCGGAGGAGCCATGTTCCCCCGCATCCCCCGCCATCCCTATCTCATCACCATGACCCCCTACTCCTTCATCTGGTTCGAGCTTCTTCCCGGAACCACCCGGGCCCGGAAGAAAAAGGCGGAGGTGACCCCATGACGGAACTCGGCGGGGCCACCGACTGGTACAAGGACGTCATCATCTATGAAATTCCCGTCAAGTCCTTTTTCGACTCCGACTGCGACGGGATCGGGGACTTCGTGGGCCTTTCCGGAAGGCTCGATTATCTGAAGGGGCTGGGCGTAACGGCCCTGTGGCTCCTTCCCTTCACCGACTCGCCCCTTAAAGACGACGGCTACGACATCCGGGACTACTACAACCTCTATCCCCCCTACGGAGCGATGGAGGAATTCCAGCAGTTCCTCTCCCTGGCCCACGACCGGGGAATCCGCATCATCACCGAACTGGTGCTGAACCACACCTCCAATACCCATCCCTGGTTCGTCTCCGCCTCGGCCTCCCGCTCCTCCCCCTTCCGGGACTACTATGTCTGGAACGACTCCCCCGACCGCTACAAGGGGACCCGGATCATCTTCAGCGACACGGAGAAATCGAACTGGACCTGGGAACCCCGCACCCGCCAGTATTACTGGCACCGCTTCTTCCACCACCAGCCCGACCTGAACTTCGACAACCCGAAGGTCCAGGAGGAGCTCCTCAATGTGGTCAAGTTCTGGTTTTCCTTAGGCGTGGACGGCCTCCGGTGTGACGCCGTCCCCTATCTCTTCGAGCGGGAAGGGACGAACTGCGAAAATCTCCCGGAGACCCATGCCTTCATGAAGCGTCTCCGGAGCGAGGTCGACCGGGAGTTTCCCGGGCGCATGCTCCTGGCCGAGGCCAACCAGTGGCCCCAGGATGTGCTTCCCTACTTCGGAAAGGGCGACGAGTTCCACATGGCTTACCACTTCCCCCTCATGCCCCGGCTCTTCATCGCCATCGCCCGGGGCGACCGGACGCCCATCATCGACATTCTCGAACAGACTCCGGACATTCCGGAGGGGTGCCAGTGGGCGATCTTCCTGAGAAACCACGACGAGCTGACGCTCGAGATGGTCTCCGACCAGGAACGGGACTACCTGTGGTCCACCTATGCCCAGGATCCCCGGATGCGTCTGAACATCGGAATCCGAAGGCGGCTTGCCCCCCTCATGCAGAACGACCGCCGGAAGATCGACCTGATGCACAGTCTTCTCCTGACCCTTCCCGGAACACCCATCCTCTATTACGGGGACGAAATCGGGATGGGGGACAACATCCATCTGGGAGACCGGAACGGCGTCCGGACTCCGATGCAGTGGTCGTCCGACCGAAACGGGGGATTTTCCCGGGCCAACCCCTCTGACCTCTACGCCCCGCTCATCCAGAACCCCATCTACGGCTTCCAGGTCGTCAACGTGGAGAACCAGGCGCGCTATCCCACCAGCCCCCTCAACACCCTCCGGCAGATGCTGGCCGTCCGCCAGGAGGCCCGCCTCTTCGGGCGGGGGCGCATGACTCTCCTTCCCACGAAAAACCGGAGCATCCTGGCCTATCTCCGGGAGATGGGGGAGGATGTGGTCCTGGTGATCAACAACCTCTCCGACCGGACCGAGTCGGTCACAGTCGACTTGAAACGTTTTAAAAACCATGTCCCCGTGGAGCTTTTCGACAAGAACCCCTTTCCTCCGATCCGGAGTTCCCGTTTCCACTTCACCGTGAGCCCGTTCGGATTTTTTTGGCTCAAGCTTCTGTCTCCCACCCACCCGGCCTCTGCCCCGGGCCTCCATCCTTCCCGTCGTCTCGGGGACCCCTCCGGCATGGGAAGCGTCCCGGCAAGACCCACCCGCCGAAACAAAGCGCCTCTCCGGGCCACTCCCTCCCCGGGTCCCTCCTCCGAAGGCGGAGGGACTCCACCATGAGAGTCCTGCCTGGAAAACCCCATCCCCTGGGAGCCACCTGGGACGGCAAGGGGGTCAACTTTTCCCTCTTCTCCGAAAACGCCGAAGGGGTCGAGCTCTGCCTCTTTCCCGGGCGGGAGGCCACGACCGAATCGGTGCGCCTTCCCCTCACCGAACGGACCAACCACATCTGGCACATCTCCCTTCCCGAGGCCCGGCCGGGATGGCTCTACGGCTACCGCGTCCATGGACCTTATGACCCGGCCCGGGGCCTCCGCTTCAACCCCGCCAAGGTCCTGCTCGACCCCTATGCCAAGGAGGTCGCCCGGCGCGTCCGCTGGGACGAGACGCTCTTTGCCTACCCGCTCGGGAACCCCGACGGGGACCTGGTCCCGGACAGCCGAGACAATGCACCGGGAGCCCCCCTCGGGGTGGTCGTGGATCCCGCCTACATCTGGGGAACCGACCGTCCTCCCCGGACTCCCTGGTCCGAGACAGTCATCTACGAAACCCATGTGAAGGGATTCACGGCCCGTCATCCGGACCTCCCCCCGGAGCTTCGGGGGACCTATGCGGGACTTGCCAGCGAACCGGTCATCGACTACCTCCGCTCCCTGGGAGTCACCGCCGTCGAGCTTCTTCCGGTTCACCACCACGCCAGCGAGCACACGCTCGTCACCCGGGGTCTCACCAACTACTGGGGATACAACACACTCTCCTATTTCGCTCCGGACAACAGGTACGGATCGGGGACCATGACCCCCTCCAACGAATTCAAGATGATGGTCCGCTCGCTCCACGACGCGGGCATCGAGGTCATTCTCGACGTGGTCTACAACCACACCTGCGAGGGAAACCACCTGGGTCCGACCCTGTCGCTTCGGGGAATCGACAATTCGACCTACTACCGGCTGATGGAGAAGGAACCCCGCTTCTACATGGACTACACCGGATGCGGCAATACCCTGAACATGCGTCACCCCCAGGTGCTCCAGCTCATCATGGACAGCCTCCGGTACTGGGTCCTCGAGATGCATGTGGACGGCTTCCGCTTCGACCTGGCCAGCGCCCTGGCCCGCGAACTCCATGAGGTCGACAAGCTCTCCGCCTTCTTCGATGTGATCCAGCAGGATCCCGTCGTCTCCCAGGTGAAGCTGATCGCCGAACCCTGGGACATCGGAGAGGGGGGCTACCAGGTCGGAAACTTTCCCTCCCTCTGGACCGAGTGGAACGGGCTCTACCGGGACTCCATCCGCCGCTTCTGGAAGGGGGACGGCCGCCAGGTGGCAGACCTTGCCACCCGGCTCTCCGGGAGCAGCGACCTCTACGAGCAGGAGGGACGGCGGCCCCACGCCAGCATCAACTTCATCACGGCCCATGACGGATTCCCGCTGAACGACCTGGTGAGCTACAACGAAAAGCACAACGAGGCCAACCTGGAAGACAACCGGGACGGGAACAGCGACAACATCAGCTGGAACTGCGGGGAGGAAGGACCGACGGACAAGCCGGAGATCCGGCAGCTCAGGCTGCGCCAGATGAGAAACTTCCTGGCGACCCTCATGCTCTCCCAGGGGGTTCCCATGATCTGCGGGGGCGACGAGATCGCCCGGACCCAGCGGGGAAACAACAATGCCTATTGCCAGGACAACGAAACCACCTGGTACGACTGGGCCCTCTCCTCCGACCAGAAGAATCTCCTCGGATTCACCCGCTTCCTCATCGCGCTGCGCCGGTCCCAGCCGACTCTCAGGCGACGGAAATTCTTCCATGGCAGAAAGATCCGCGGCACAGAGATCAAGGACATCTCCTGGTTCTCGCCCACCGGACACGAGATGACCGACGAGGAATGGAACGCCGACTTCGTCCGGACCCTGGGGGTCCGCCTCTCCGGAGAGCTGATCGACGAGAGGGACAGCCTGGGACGGGCCGTCACGGGAGAGACCCTCCTGATCCTCTTCAACGCCCACTACGAGTCGGTTCCCTTCGTGCTTCCCGCCCACCGGAAGGGGGCCCACTGGTCCCTTCTTTTCGATACCACCCACCCCTCTGCCGGCCTCCGTCCTCCCCGGAAGGCCTTCTTTCGGGGAGGACGGACCTACAACGTCCAGGGACGCTCCCTGGCTCTCTTTGTCCTGCAGGAGACCCAGACCCGGTCCGACGAGGGGAAAACCCCGCTCCGTCCCGCTCCGGAAGGGACTTCTCCGGCCGGCTCCCCGCCATGACGTCCGGAGCCTCTCCTCTCCGGGGGCTTGATCCGGCCTTCAGCACAGCCTTGATCCTTTCTCCCCTTTTGTTCCTTCTCGTCTTTCCCGGACCGGCCCCGGCCGCGAAACTCCCGGATCACTCCCGGAAGAACCGCGGTCCGGTCGCCGGACCTTCCGAGATC
>JAJZGM010000027.1 GCA_021828525.1 Nitrospirota bacterium
CGGGCCCTCCCGGGCCACAGGATCGTCGAGCCCGTAGGACAGCTCACCCAGGAGCTCGCGAGCCTCGACCGGCAGAAGGCTCTCCTCTCTCGTGGTCCGGACGTCATCCGGATCATGCGCGACCTCACCACCGCTCCCCCTTCGGGGATCTCCTACGAGATGGTCTCCCTGAGCGTCACCCGACGATTCTTCACAGTCTCGGGGAAGACCGACAGCTTCAAAAGCGTCGATGCCCTGAAAAAGGCCTTCGAAGCCACCGGCCACATGAGGGATCTGACAATCCAGAGCGCAGGTCTCGACATCGACCGCAAGACCGTGACCTTCAGGATGCGCGGACGCCATGACTAGATCCCGACTAAAGGAAGCGCTCGCCCGGTCGGCCTCCCCCTCCCTCCGCCGTTTCCGTCTCGCCTGGGAGAGGCTCACGGAACGGGAACGAAGGCTGGTCCATCTTCTGGCCACCCTCCTTGCGGGTCTTGCCCTCTGGACGGGGGTCGACTCTCTGTTCTGGGATCCCTACATGGCGAAAAGGGGTGAGATCGAGGCGCTGAAATCTGAGATGCTCAAGGTCGAGGGACTCTCCCAGGAAATCCAGTCCACCCGGGCCCTGATCAACGCCCAGACCCAAAGGCTCGGGCGGGAGGAGCGGGGGTTCTCGCTGATCGCCTATCTCGAGGAAGAGGCTGATCATGCCCATATCCGCGAGCAGGTCACCCGCATGACGCCCCGCAACCTTCCCTCCGAGGGAGCCTACCGGATCGGCATGGTCTCAATGCGGATCGATTCGGTGGACCTTCCCCGCGCCATCTTCTTCCTGGCCCGTCTCGAGCGCTCCCCTCACTTCATCCGGATAACCCGCCTCTCCATGAAGCGCCGGTTCAACGACCATTCGAAGCTTGATCTCCAGATCGATGTGGAAGCTGTCCAGCCCGCCTGATCCCCCCGGAACCAGGCGGGAGGCCCGGGGATTCGTCCTGGTTCTCGTCCTGTTCATGATCCTGCTCCTGACCCTTCTCGTCACCCGATTTACGTTGAAGACCCGCTCCTTTCTCCGACAGACGGAGATTTACGCCCACTCCGTCTCGGCCCTCTACCTGGCCCGTGCCGCTGTCTCCATTGGGAAGGTCGCCCTTGTGGAAAGCACCCAGATGGCCTCCCAGAACGGGCTCAATATCATTTCGACGAACCAGCCCTGGGCCACCCCCATCATCAATTACCCCATTGCCGATGCCGGCTACGTCTCGGGTCTGATCGAGGATGAGTCCTCCAAGTTCAACATCAACATGCTGACCGGAACGCCAGGCGGAGCCATCGATCCGCACCGGCTGATTCAGTTCACCCGGCTCTTCACTCTCGCGGGGGCGAACCCGGCCCTTCTTCCCCTCATCTCCCAGTGGGTCACGCCCGCCCCCAACATGACCGGGCCACCAGGGCCCTACGGAGGGTTCACTCCCTCCTACCGGAACCGGGGAGGGCCGATGGATGTCCTCTCCGAACTCCACCAGATCGCCGGAATGACCGAAGCCTCCTACCAGGCCCTGGCCCCCTATCTCACCGTCTACACCCCCGGCCAGATCAACGTGAACACCGCCTCCTCCCTCGTTCTCCAGTCCCTCGATCCGGGCATAACGCCGGCAATGGCGCAGGAGATCATCGCCCAGAGGCCATTTCTGACCCTCTCCAGATTTCAGGGGGTGGTGGGACCCTCGATCTTTTCTGATATCTCAGGGGATGTGACACTGACAAGCCAGATCTTTTCCGTCAATGCGGTGGGGATCGCCGGAGATACGAAGCTCGCCCTCCGGGCCGTCCTTTCGGTGAACGGCATGCAGACGCAGACCCTCTCCTACCGGGTCGGAGGAAACCGCCTCCTCTACCAGATCGACGCCCTCTTAAAGAACGCCCCGCCGCCCTCCCAGAACGCCCCCCTGATCCCGACCCTCCCGGCCGGCGGGGGAGTCTCTCCCTGAGGGTGCTCTCCTTCAGAATTTCGGGTGGTACTTCATCTGGTTCAGGGTCAGCGCCAGACGCCGTCCTAGACCGTGGAAGGTGTCCGAATAGAGAAAGGTGGAGGGAAACATCGCGCGCCCGTCCTCGATCACAAGATCGATCGGACGTCCCCGGACATGGTCCACTTCGTCGGGGACGACATAGCATCCGATGGTCAGCACCTTTTTCCGAAGGAGTGCCAGCGCCTCCGCACTCTTGTCGCTGATCTGGCAATCGGTCAGGACGATGGCCGCATCGTAGAGAGGACCGGTCTTGTCGATCAACGGAAGAAGATTCTGGAATCCCTCCATCTCGTCGGGCTGAAGAAGGTTCAGGTAGTCGGGATTCATCCGGAACTGGAACCGGCTCGAGGAGGCGATCACGTCGAGAGTCGACGCCACTCCCGAACGGTGGACGACCTGGGTGAGGTGGGAGGCGTAGTAGTGGGGCCATCCATCCATCGAAAACGAAAAGTCCACGATGGCCAGGATCCGGAGTTCCGTGCCCCCCTCCCGATGGGGGGAGGGCCGGTTCATGACCTTGAGTGTCGGCTGCACAAGTTTTTGCGAAATCAGCCGTCCTGTCAGGCCGGCAAGTGGCATGTCCTCGAGGCCGATCTTTAAAAATCGCGCGAGACTCTTGGTCTCGGAGCGGATCAGGGCCTGGTCCCAGGGAAAGACCTCCCGGGGGTGGAGGGGCGGGACGAAGACGGGGATTTCCCCGTGCATCCGGAGCATGGCCGCCGACTCCATCTCCGCCCCCAGCCCTCTTCCTCCGGATCCGGCACGGGATTTTCGGATTTTGGCCCCATCCGCCCCGTACCCGTGGGTCGTTTCGGGGGGTCGATAGTCCCAGGGAGGGCGCTCGTCCTTCACCGACTGGGCCTCCTGGCCTTTAAATCTCCCGCCGGAGCCACCTCCCTGGCCAGAGCCCCCCGCCCCGGCCGAGGACGATTCGGGGGATCGGGAGGAGATCCCCTCCGATGACCGTCCCCCTTCCCGGAGATTGCTGAACACGCTCCGCCACTTCTCGTGGAATTCCCAGGCCACCGTCAGGAATTCGTCAGGAGAGCGGGCCGAACGACCGAGCTCCATTGCGGCCTTCCAGTCGGCCACGAACTCGCGGTAACGCCCGAAGAGGCGGTATCGGGTCAGAAAGACAAAGAGCCGCATAAGAAGGGGGAAGCGTTCGTGGGGAAGACGGGCCTTCCCGCCCATCTCCTGATTCAGGACGATTTCGCCTAGGGTGAAGGGATTGAGGCTCATCCGGAAATCGTTGATCGCCACCCTTTTTTTCCTGACACGGACCGGAAGGAGTGCATCGTAGAGGGGAGCGAAGACATCGGCGGGAAGATTGAGCCGCTCACGCTGAAGGGCATCGGAGCGGTATTCTTCCATCAGGGTGAGAATCGGGGGAGGAACGGAGTAGAGACCCTCCGGAACGTCTGAAAATCCTCCGCGGATCTTTCCGAGTTCGTGAAGGACCATGAGCCGGAGAAGCTCGGGAAGGTCAGGCCGGGAAAGGTGGGAGCGCACTCCCAGCACCAGGGATCGACGGGAGGGATCCCAGAGAGGCTTGTCGGTGTCGGGCCGGACGGTGATCCGGACGGAGACCCCTCCGGAATACTGGCTCGAAAGGATGGAAAGCCGTCGTTCCAGAGACCGGATGTCGGGTGCCCGAACGGCCATCGGTTATCCCCCCTTTCGGGAACTTTCCCAGGCTGGGCCAAAGGCCCCGGAGAGAACCTGTTCGATGGCCTGAAGCTGCTCCTCGTCGGGGTAGCCATGCTGGTCGTGGGAAATCAGGCGATTAAGCCAAAGGCCGCGTGCCGAAGCCAGGGGATCGGCCCCCTCAAGAATCGCCTGTCCCCAGTTCTTGAGATGGCGGGTTGAGAGCGGGGCCGAGAGGTGACCCTGCTTGTAGGCCTCGCGAAGGGTTTCCGCCACACGCATGATTCTTTCGGCGATTCCCTGGGGGAGGCCCTGCTTCCGGAAGATTTCCCGCTCGAGGTCGGTATTGTAGTCGACAAAGATGATGGACTGGAACCGGTCAAGCAGGGATTCGTCAAGATCGTGCGTCTGGGAATAGGAGGCCCCGATGTTGCTGGTGGCGCAGAACTGGATCCGGTCGAGGGGCACAGCGATGATGTCTCCCGTGATGAAATCGTGGAGCTCGTAGTGTTCGAGAACCGGGTCAATGGCCTTCAGAATCAGGTTCCTGGCAGCCCGGGAGGCCCGGTTCAGCTCGTCGAAAACGACCGCGATCTTCTGTCCCTCGTGAGCCAGCCGAAACACCCTTTTGAGAGGACCCTCAACCCGGGTCCAGTCGCCAAGGGTCTGGGCGATGACCGAAAGGGGAATGTCGTGATATTCCCTGGAAAGGGTCATCATCGTGCGCATTTTTTCCTGCGGTCCGATCGGAACAGGCTTGGACAGCAAATCATAGTCCTCCATTCCGTCAGAGCAGGGAATCATGACGATCTGATCGACCTTTCCCTCCTTGCGAAGGGTCGACAAATGCTCGATGACGATGGAAAAGGTCTTTCCGGATCCGGTTGGACCATACAGAAGGACGGAAAAGCCCTTTTCGAATATGGTCCGGAGTGAAAAGGGATCGGCGGGAGTCCCGGGGGGAAGAAGATCTGGAAGGGCCTGATCGGCGGCCTCGACATGCGTGTCCGTCATCTTCATCGTATTTCCCCCCTTTTCATGGAGAGCCGCCTCCTTCTTTCTGGCTCCGAAAAAATCCGACGAGGGGCGAATGGCCTTTTGTTTTCTGAAATACAGGGAGAGGATGACAAGGAAAACCGCGACGGCGGAAAGTCCGTAAGACATCCCAAGAACCGCGCTGGCGGGGGAAAAATAATGGAAATTGGCCCCCACGATCAGAAGAAAGATCGACAATGTAATGAAAACGAAG
Organism: Nitrospirota bacterium; assembly: GCA_021828525.1. GTDB lineage: Bacteria > Nitrospirota > Leptospirillia > Leptospirillales > Leptospirillaceae > UBA4572. The sequence continues at coordinate 4,909 of JAJZGM010000027.1, forward strand.
ATGCCATAACTGATCCGACGAAAGGTTCCGGAAAAGGAGCGGCTCCCAAGAATGAGCAGCATGAGTATGACAACATAACTGACAACTGCTCCGACACCGGCCGCATTACTCATTAAGCAAGACCCCCCTTACCAGATCTTTAGCATGATCAGGAATCACCCACCCCGCTGTCAAGACACGATCCAACATCCTCCCCAAAAAAAAAGGGGGCGGCATTTCGCCACCCCCTTCCATACTGGAAAGACTCTTGGCCAGCGACCGAGAAGGCTTGTTACGCCTTGACTTCGTAAGGAACAGCCTTGGTAGCAGGCGCCGTCGCGGTCCGGTAGAGGTTGTAGAGGAAGATCCACTGCCCCGTGATGATCATGAAGCCGCCCCAGGACCGGGCCACCATGTAGGGGTGGGAGGCCTGGACGGAGGCCACATAGGGGATCTCGTAGACCTTGGCCGCCGCCTGGATGAGTCCGGCCGCCGTGAGCGAGGTCCAGAAGATGATGAAGCCGATGGTCATGAGCCAGTAGTGATAGAGCTCAAGCGTCGGGTTGAACTTGCGCTTCAAAAGCCGTTCGAGACCGTAGTACATGGCCCCGATCTCCACGAAGGAGGAGAAGCCCAGAAGGGCCAGGTGGGCGTGGGCCACGATCCAGTGGGTCCCGTGGATGTACCAGTTGATCGCCCGGGTCTGCTGGAATCCGCCCTGGAAGAAGAGGGGGATACCCATCAGGGTTCCGGTGATCGCCCAGCGAAGGGCCGGCACCTCGACGAAGAGTTTCCACTTGCCCTGCATGGTGAGAAGGGCGTTGGCAATGAAGGCCATTCCGGGAACCAGGATGAGCACCCCGGAGACGGAGGCAAAGGATTTGAGCCACTCGGGAACGGGAGCCCCCATCATGTGGTGCGCGCCGGGGGTGGAGTAGAAGGCGAAGAGCCCCCAGAAGGTGAGATGGGCCAGCTTGTGGCTGTAAAGCGGGTTGCCCGAGAGCTTCGGAATCAGGTACATGGCGATACCGATGGAGATCGGCGTGATCCAGATGCCGAGCTGGTTGTGCGCATTCCACCAGGTCAAAAGGGCCTCGTTGAGTCCCGTCACATGGAAGACCTCGACCGACTGGGACATGGAGTAGACGGTGATCAGATAAAGAAGACCCGCCATCATGATCCAGGTGGTGGGGTAGATGCCCTTCACCGTCCGGTTGAGCACGGTCATCCAGACGTTCACACCCAGGGGAATGAGGATGAAGGCGATGACGTAGATGTCGATCGGCCAGGCGAAGTCGGAGTACTCGCGGCCAGAGCTCATGCCGAGGTCGAGGGAGACGTCGGCGACAATGATCCCCAGGTTCCAGAGCCAGATGTTCATGACGCCCAGCCGCTCGCTCCAGAGCTTCGTTCCGCAGAGAACGGGGGTCATGTAGTACATGGCGGCCGCAAAGGCCATCGAGATCCAGGCATAGATCACCGTCAGGACGTGGACCGGTCGGATGTGCCCGAAGTTCAGGTAAGGAGTTCCCGAGAGAACATCCGGGTAAGAAAGTTTCAGCGAGGTGACGAAGCCCAGGGTCGTCCCCATCGCCAGCCAGAAGACGGAAGAAATGATTGCCGTCTTTGCCGCGGTTCCGTTTGGAATTTCCTTGTTGGAAGCCATACCCCCTCCTTAAATTGGCACAAATAAATGGAACGCTGACCTGCAGGATCCGTCCCGGACCACTGCCTTTCAGCCCACGGACCAGTATACAAAAGGACTTTTCGATTGGCAAGCATTGAGTCAATTATTTTTGCAATACTCAACACTGCATCATAAAAGGATATTCTAATTTTTACAGGCGACAGGAGTGAGCCTTAAAATGCCGATCTTCCGGACGGAAGAAATTGGATCAGGGGAGCGATGATCCGGCAGGGGCCGGACTCCCGCTGGCAGGAGCGCAGAGGGTGATCAGGGTCATCTCCGGAGCCATTCCGAGCCGGACCGGGATGCCATAATAACCGAGCCCGGTGCTGACATGGAGAAAATGTCCGTGGAGCGCGGGGCTCTCAGCCTCGAAGAGGCCCGCATCGTAGCGGAAGAAAATCCGTGCCAGATTCCAGAAGGGGCGCCGGCCACCGATCTGGCCTCCATGAGTGTGGCCGGAGAGGGTGAGATCAGCGCGGTCTTTAAGTTCGCCCTCCCAGAGGGTCGGCTGATGGACAAGGACGAGAACAAATTCCCCCTCCTCCACATCCTGGAAACTCCGGGCAATGTCCGGACCGCATCCGGACCCCTCGTCCTCTCCTGCCGGATCGTCCACGCCGACCACCCGGATCCTCCCCCCTCTCCTTTGAATGATCCGGCTTTCATTTTTGAGAATGGGAACCCCGCGGGATTTCATGAAGTCCGGGGCCCTTTTTCCCAGGGTCCAGTATTCATGGTTTCCCAGGACGGCAAAGGTCCCCAATCGTCCCTGCAATGAACCAAAGATCTTCTCGAAGATCCGGGTTTCCTCCGGACGGTAATCGATCATGTCTCCCGTATAGACCACCAGGTCGGCAGAAAGACCCCGGGCGGTCTCCGCAATCCTCCGGAGCGACCCCTTTCCCTGCCAGGCCCCGACATGAAGGTCGCTCAGATGAAGGAGGGTCGTTCCCGAAAGATCGGGAGAGAGACCGGGAAAAAAGAGGGTCTTCCGGATGACCCTGGGAGGACGGAGTCGTTCAAACAGGGCAATTCCGAAGAGTGTCAGGAGCAGGAGGCCCCCCGTCGACTCCCCCGCCGTCCAGCGGGAAGCCCCCGTTATTTTCGAGTCCGAAAAAAGAAGATTGTGAAGGGCAATGAGGGTCTGGGAGAGAAGGAATCCTACAAAAAAGACTCCTGCGGAAAAATAGAAGAGGAAAAACAGGACATTGAGAATCCGGCGTCTTGGAAGAAAGCCCCGAAACGACAGGACCAGATAGAGTGGCAGGAGAGTCGCAAGGAGGAAGGCTCCCTCCAGGATCCCCGGAAGGGGAGGCGGAAGATAGGATGGAGAATGGTCCCGAATGATCCCGGCCAGAAAGAGGCAGAAGAGTTCATAGAGGATCAGGGAGGACCAGAAAACCCTGACAAAGCGTTGACGGATCAAAAGACATGGACCTCGACGGTAAAGTATTTTTTGGGATTCTTCTTCATGTCGTCCAGAAGTCCGTTCACCCGGTCAAGGACTCCGTTGATCTGGTCGGCCATTTTCGGATCGTAGAGCAACTTCCCGGCCGTTCCCTTCCCGCTCTGGATCTGGCTTAGGATTTCGTCCAGCCGGGACAGGCTGTCCTTGAAGGAAGCCGCCGTCTGGGGATCGTTCAGGAGCTTTCCGGCCAATCCCGGGCCGCTTGAGGCGGTCCTGACCATCTGATCGAGGTCACGAAGCGACCGGTCCAGATTGTCGTAGAGCACGGGGGAGCCGATCAGCTTCGAAACCGTCCCCGGTCCGTGATCGATCCTTTCCGCAAGCTCCGAGAGGTCGCTGGCCGCCCGGCTGACATTCTTGTAAAGAGTCGGGTCCCCCAGAAGACGACCCACTGTCCCTTGCCCCTTCTGGGCCTGCTGGGCCAGGTTCGTCAGGGAGAGGGAGAGGGATTTGAGGTTTGCGACAACATCCTCTCCGGACTTCATGACCTTGCCCAGGGAACCCGCCTCCAATCCGATGATGGGGAGCGAGGGATTGAGCGGACCTTCCCGGGAATCCCCCGGGGTGAGTTCGAGGTATTTGATTCCCATGAGACCTTGCGTATGGATCGAGGCCGTGGCCCCGGCCGACAGATCATCGAAGCGTTTTCGGGTGATGCGCATCGTCACCCGGACAAATCTTTTCCCCTGGAACCGGACGAAATGGACGGAGGAGACGTATCCGCTGTCAATCCCGAGAAGACGAACCGGCGCCCCCTGGGTCAGTCCCTGGACATTCCGGAAGAGGGCGGTGATCTCGACCTGGCGGGAAAAGATGTTGGTGATCTTTCCATAGGCGATGATGACCAGGGCGCCGACCAGGAAGCTCACCCCCACGATCAGGCCGACCCGCATTTCGGAAAAGGAAAGATTGCTGCTGCGTTTCATGGAGACCCCTTTTCAGGAATCGAGGGAGATAAAGGTTTGGATGAAGGGATCGGAGGAGTGCTCGATCTCCTGGCGGGTCCCGGTCGCAATGACTTTGGCATCCTTGATGAACGTAAACAGATCCCCCACCCGGTAGGCGTCCGTCAGATCATGGGTCACGACGATATTGGTGCTCCTGAACTCACGCTGGACTCGGCGCATCAGATCGCAGATCGACTTGGAGGTGAAAGGGTCGAGCCCCGTGGTCGGCTCGTCATAGAGCATGAAGGCCGGATCCTCGGCCGCCATGGCCCGGGCGATCGCCACCCGCCGTCTCATCCCTCCGGAAAGGTCGGAGGGCATCTGGTCGATGGACGATTCGAGCCCCACGAATTGCAGAAGCGTGCGCACACGCTCCTCGACCTTGTCATCGGAGAGGGTGGTATGCTCCCAAAGCCAGAAGGCAACATTTTCCCCCACCGTCAGCGAATCGAAAAGGGCTCCCTCCTGGAAAACCATGCCCATCCGCTGGCGGAACCGGAGAAGTTCCTCCTCGGTCAGCTTTCCGACGTCCAGATCATTGGCCAGGACCCGTCCGGAAACGGGATGAAGGGTTCCCAGAACACATTTCAGGATGGTGGTCTTCCCCGATCCGCTCTCCCCCAGGATGACCATGGTCTTCCCCATCGGGACCTCGAGATCGATTCTGTCGAGCACAATCTGGTCCCCGTAGGCGACCGTGACCTTCTCGAGGCGGATCACAGCTTCCACCCCCAGACATCGATCAGGAACTTGCTGATCATGAAATTCGCGATGAGGATCCAGATGGCGGCCGAGACCACCGCCTTGGTGGTGGCGCGTCCGACCCCCTGGGCTCCGCCCGTCGTGCGGAGTCCGTAGAAACACCCGACGGCGACTAGGATAAATCCGAAGACAAAGGGTTTGAGCATCCCGTTCACCAGATTGGGAAGGGTCAGGGCCGAGCGGACCCCCGACCAGTAAAGGGGCGCCGGAACATGGGCCCCAAGCTTGGCCACCATCAGGCCCGCCAGAACTCCCAGAAGATCCCCGATCACCGAAAGGGCAGGCAGCATGACCATGCCTGCCAGGATCTTGGGGGCGATCAGCCGGTCGACCGGATCGACGCCCATGACCAGAAGGGCCTCGATCTGCTGCGTTGTGGCCATCATCCCCAGCTCCGAAGTGATGCCCGCCGTCACCCGGGCCGACATCACCAGGGACGCCAGGACCGGTCCCATGTCCCGGATGATGGAGGTGGCGACGACCCTCCCCAGAAGGTTCGATGCTCCATAGGGAGCCATGACCACGCTGAACTGGAGGGCCATGTCGAGCCCGGCGAAGAGATTCGCGAGAAAGACGATCGGGATCGAGCCGACCCCCAGGCGATCCATTTCGAGCAGGCTCTCCCTCATGCGGAAATGGAAGATGAGGTAGCGGAAGGACTTCACGATCATCATCGTGAAGTCCTGAACCGACATCAGCAGGCCTGCCAGGAACAAAAATGACCGTTTAACCGGCATCACGCAGGAGTTCCGGAACGGGAAGGCCGGCAAAGGTATGGAGCCGCCGAAGATTCAGGCGGTCGAGGGCCTCCCCCTCCCCCTTCGGTGTCTCAAGGATCACCGGAACTCCCGAGGAGAGGGCCTTTCTGACGATTCGGGAAAGGGCCTCCTGACCGATATGACCCTCCCCCAGGCCGGCGTGGCGGTCGCGACCGGATCCGAGTCCGAACAGGGCGTCGTTTATGTGCCAGAGGGAGAGACGGCCGGAGGGGACGCCCGACAGGAAGTCCTCCAGGACACGGTCGAGGCCCTCCTCCGAAGAAAGGTCAAAACCGGCGGCAAACAGATGACAGGAGTCGAGGCACAGGCCCAGTCGGTCGGGGCGCTCGACGGAGGCGATGATCTCGGCCATCTCATCCGGCCGGGATCCCAGCATGCTTCCCGCCCCGGCGGTGTTTTCAAGGAGAAGCGGCGTCCGTTGGGCGGGAAGACTGTCCAGAACATCCCTGAGGATTCGGGCCGCCCTCCGGACGGCAGCGGAACGGTCCCCTCCCCGGGCCGAACCGGGATGCAGGACGAGGCCATCGGCTCCCAGAAGATCCGCGGTCAGGAGTTCCTTTTGCAGGGTGACCCGGGACTTCAGGGCGATATCTGGTTCCTCTGAGGCGATATTGATCAGGTAGCTTGCATGGACGTAGACGCGGGAGACAGAGGAGGTCGATCGTTCCCGAAGGTAGGCATCGAGAAGCTCCTCCGTGGGGAGGTCGAACTCCCAGCTTCGCGAGGAATGGGAAAAGATCTGGACGGTGTTCGCGCCCAGAGATTCCCCGCGTCCAAAGATCCGGTCGAGGCCTCCGGCGGCCGAGACGTGAAGGCCGAACCGGAACGATTTCTTGCCGGTTCGGCCGATTCGGGACTCAGGACTCAAGCAACCCTCACATGCCCGGATGAGGAGCCATCGGATGAGGCATCATCAGTCCATGATGCATCATCATCATCTGCCGCCACAGCTTCTTGGCGGTTGCAAACTGCTCCGCGGTCAGGACCCGATGGGCCCCGGAGATCATGGTCAGATAGGCGTGCATGATCGTC
>JAJZGM010000237.1 GCA_021828525.1 Nitrospirota bacterium
GGGGAGCCCTCCGGAAGAGCGGAAAGAGGGATGAGGCGACGGGATTGTCCTCCGAGATCTTCGAGTGCCCGGGAGATCACAAGGGAAATACGCGAAGGATCGGGGGGAAGCTCAAGCGATACAAGACGCGAGAGGAGAGGCTCCGTCCCGGTCGCGGCCCGGAGGATTGTCTCTCCCTCGATCGTAACAAGGAGGACTCCTTCGGCTCCCAGGGCTCGTCCGAGAGCCGACAGGGCAAGGTCGGCCATCGACCGGAAGGGATTCCGGAAAGCCAGCTCTTCAACCAGAGCCCAAAGAGCTTCCACATCTGGGGTGGAAGGAGTCTCATCCTTGTCGGGTTTCTTCTTCAAGCTCCCTATCCTTCAAGGCTCGTGAAAGGAGAAGCCCCTTCAGGCGAGGCGGAATTCTCCCTTGATTTTGGAGTTCGGATGCCGGTCTGGAGGGTTTAGCCAAAATCTCAGGATCGATTGTACAGACTGGGAAGGATCCAGAAAAGGGGATTAATAGAGGGACCTCCTTTTGAAGGAGATCCCTCTCTGACCGGCTCCTCCGGGTCCATGAACGGGGGAAAGGAGAGATCCCGAGAGGTATTCCGGATTTATTCTCGATTATCCCGTGGAGTCCGGGAGGCTGACAATAGGGACTGAACCCTTTCATAGACCCTATGGGAAAGTCTCAGGCTCTCGGCCTTTTTCGAGACGGGATCCGATGGGAAGGATTCTGGCCATTCCGGAGGACCGAAGGTGACGGTCATTTTTGCGGGGCGGGGGAAGGCCAACCCCGGCGGGAGGCTCCGGTCGCTCCCGGTAATGGCAGCCGGCACAATGGGAACGCCCGCACCCATCGCCAAAAGGGCCACTCCCCGATGGAAAGGTCGGAGGGAGCCGTCCCGGGATCGGGTCCCTTCGGGAAAGATTCCCAGAACGACACCCTCGCGAAGGACCTGCTCTGCAAATGAGAGGGCTTTCCGGTCCCCCTCTCCCCGGGCTATGGGAAATCCACCGAGAGAGAGGAGAAATCTGGCCAGGAGAGGATTGTTGAAGAGCTCGGGCTTGGCGGGAAAACGTGATTCCCGGGGAATTGCGTAACCCAGGAGAGGGACATCGAGGAGGGAGAGATGGTTGGCTGCCACGATCACTCCACCGGTGGAGGGAAAATTTTCCCTTCCCTGGACGCTCACGGGAAGCCAGGAGTGGAAGATCCCCCCTGCCATAATCCTGACGACACGGTAGAATGAGCCCGACCAGATCGTGCCGGGGGGAGGAATCAGCGGTAGTGGTCGATGATCCATGTCACCGCTTCGTCGATGGAAAGGCGTGTGGTGTCAAGGAGCAGGGCGTCGGGGGCCTGGACCAGCGGTGAGAGCGGACGTTCACGGTCCCGGCGATCCCGATCGAGGATATCGGCCAGGACTGTCTCCAGGGGCCGCCGGTCTCCCTTGGATTCGAGGTCCTTCAGGCGCCGTCTGGCCCGAACCTCCGGGTCGGCCACCAGGAATATCTTGAGGCGGGCCTCAGGAAGAATGACCGTCCCGATATCCCGACCGTCCATCACGATCCGGCCCGCCAAGGCCAGCCTCCGCTGGAGGTCAAAGAGGGCCTTTCGAACCGAGGGCCATGCCGAAATCCGGGAGGCCAGGGCCCCTACCTCCTCGCCCCGGAGGTGGTGGGTCACATCGAGGCCCCCGAGGGAGATCCGGGCCCCCGAGGCCCCTGGAGTTACAGAAATGTCGAGTGCGGAGAGGATCCGGACCACGGCGGGGTCCTCCTCGGAAAAACGGGTGACTCCGGAGGAGAGAAGCGCCAGCGCCACGGCCCGATAGAGGGCCCCGGTGTCAAGAAAAACATAGCCCAATCGGCGGGCGACCTCCTGGGCCAGGGTGGACTTTCCCGAGCTTGCGGGACCGTCGATCGCAATGGCATCGACCCGTCCTCCGGTCATGGACGGGCCACGGAATTGAAGAGGGAGGGAAAGCCGGGGAAGGAGGTCTCCACAAAGTCTGTCCCCGTAATCAGGAGGGAGTCTCCCGGAGAAAGACGTGTGGCAAGAACGGCCATGGACATTGCGATCCGATGGTCGTGACGGCTGTCGATCCGCCCTCCCTGAAGTCTCCGGTCGGGTCCCTCCCCCACCACTTCAAGGCCATCCGGGTATTCCAGAACTTCGACACCCACGGTCCTCAGGGCAGAGACCATCGCGGAGATCCGGTCGGACTCCTTGACCCTGAGCTCTCCCGCTCCGCGAATCTCGGTCCGTCCGGAGGCAAAGGCCGCAAGAACGGCCAGGATGGGAATCTCGTCGATGGCTGAAGGAATCATCGAAAGGGGAACGGAGATTCCTTTGAGCTCTGTAAAGGAGATCTCAAGGCTTCCGAAGGGTTCGCTTCCCCTTCCGGCAGGGTCGGGACTGGGTTCGATCCTGGCCCCCATGAGCGAGAGGATATCAAGAAAGGCGGTCCGGGTCGGGTTGAGACCCACATTGGTGAGAGTCAGCCGGGATCCTGGAACGAGAAGGGCCAAAGCAATAAAGAAGGCCGCCGAGGAAATATCTCCCGGGACAGAGAGAGTGGTTCCGGAAAGCTCGGAAGGCCAGACGGTCACCCGCCCCACCCC
>JAJZGM010000028.1 GCA_021828525.1 Nitrospirota bacterium
CCATATCCATCCGACCATGGCCGAGATCGTCAAATATGTCGTAGAAGAAATGACCGGGACAGTCTGAAAGGATCCGACACTCTCCCGCAACTCAGGGTTTTAAAGTCTTCCGGACAAACCGTCTGCCGCCCGGGGCCCTTAAGGCCGGACGATTTTCATTTGTTTGTTCCTGTGTTAGCCTTGTCAGTATGAGATTCCATACACCCGATCGTATCGTCTGAAGTTTCGACAGGGCTCGGCCCAGGGACACGATGACACCTGACCCTCCTTCCGATCCATGCAGGATCCTTCTTGTCCGGCCGGCCGGAATGACGGGAGACCGCTGGGACTCCATTGTCCAGACCCTGATGCAGCTCTCCGACCGGAATGTTGTGCTGGCCGGAGTCGTCGATCCTCTCCCCTCCCCCGACATTCTGATCGTGGCGGATATGGACGGGATTCCGATCGTTCCACGGCTGTCCGACATCCCTTCCGACAGCTTCACCCATCTGGCAATCGAGGATTCCCATCCCGACATTCTCTCCCCGGATGGAAAACCCTGGCCCCGGATCTCCTTCTCCGTCGTCTCCCTTCTGGCCGAACAGGTGGCCTCGAAAAACCAGTACATGGCCATCTTCAACCGCTACAGGGCCTTTGCCCAGAGCCTGACCAACCTCATCCCCCTGGAGCGGACACTCCCCTATGAATCCCTGATCTGCCACTCCCTCCGGACCCTCCTTTCCGCCTCGGCGGTGGCCTATTGCGAAGCCCGGACACGCAACCGTTCGGTGACGATCCGGACCTCAGACCCGGAAAACCTCTTCAAGGAGGACGCCATCTTCCCCCTGGCCGAGGCGGTCAGGGCTGTCCTTTCAAACCGGAACGGCTATTTCGATGATCTCGATCCCGAAAGAACAGGAATCCTGAATCCTCCCCTCACAGGGACGAGCAGGATCGTCATCTTCAAGCTTGTCCAGCGGACCTCTCCCACCATTCCCTTTCTCATGATCTTTCCGCCTCCCTTCCCTCAGGACAACCCCATCCCGGAAACCGAATTCCAGAATGCCCTGGAGCTTTCCGCGCCGGTTCTCCAGACCAGCCATGCCCTTTTTGCCCACAGGCTGGTGCTGAAGAGAAAGGCCGAGCATGATCCCCTCACGAAAATCCTGAACCGGGATTCCCTCGACTCCTTTCTGGCCTTTGCCTACCAGAATGCCAGGACAAATCATGAACCCCTGTCGGTCCTGATGATGGATATCGACCATTTCAAGCAGGTCAACGACACCTACGGCCATGGAGTCGGAGACTCGGTTCTTGTCGATGTGACGGGAGCGATCGGAAAGACGCTCAGATCCGGAGACGGTTTCGGACGTTACGGCGGAGAGGAGTTCGTCGTGATTCTTCCGGGGCTCGGAAAATTACGGGCCATTCTCATTGCAGAACGGATCAGGAACGCCGTCAGGAAACTTGTCCATCCTCTGGCCGGAAAGATCACCCTGAGCATCGGAATCGCAAGTTTCCCCGAGGATGTCTCCCGGGAATCGGAACTTATCCCCCTGGCCGACCGGATGATGTATGGAGCGAAACACGCCGGCCGGGACAGGGTCCAGGCACGGTAACCTCTCAGGGACCCGGACAGGTCTCGGCTCCACGGCCTTCATAGTGCTTGAATTCGAGACTGTACCTGAGGATATGCCGGACGTAGCTCTCATGGGCAGCTCCGGTCCTGCCGGAATATCGACCGAGCATCTCCACAACATCCCCCCCGGAGAGCTTGAGATCATAAGAGAGAATGTCCGCCGCCATGCGGGCGTTCACATCGACCTCCATCAGATCCTTACGGCGGACACCCCGATAGTCCCGTCCCTCCCGCCTCCTGAAAAATTTCTGCCAGAAGGGATAATGGATCTGGAAAAGACCATAATCCTGGCTGCTTATATTGACCGCCCCAGGATTGAAGGAGGACTCTTCCTGGGCCACGGCCACGAGAAGATAAAGGGGAAGTCCACTCTGGCGGGAGGCCCGGATCAGGGCATGACTGACCGATAGGGCCACCGGAAAAGGCTCTGTGGGACGGCTGAAACGCTCCACATATCCGACAAGGGAGAGGAGGGATGGACAAGATGAAGGAGGAGTGGTCGCCTCCACCCTGGAAGAGGGAGAAAAGGCCAGAATCGGAATGACCACAAAAAAAGCGAGACCCCATTTTAGGACAGGGCCTCGCCACCGTGGTTTTTCCTGTCTTACATTGTCGATCAGACGGAGAAGGAGCTTCCGCATCCGCAGGAGGATTTGGCATTGGGATTCTTTATGGCAAAGCCGGAGCCGTAAAGATTTTCCACATAGTCCACCGTCGCTCCGGAAAGAAGAGGGTAGCTCTGGGCATCGATGAAGAGCTTGACCCCGGATTCCTCGACAATCTGGTCCATCTCCCCGGGAGCCTCCTCGAAGGACATGCCATACTGGAATCCATGACATCCGCCTCCGGAGACATAGACACGAAGCCCATATCCTTCCTTGTTTTCGGTTTTGAGATACTCATTGACCTTTTCAACCGCCTTTTCGCTCATCGTAATCATTTCTTCAATCCTCCTGAAGGATAGATATGAACAGCGGGGGAGATCCCCCGATGAGTGCAGCCGACAGGAACGAGATTCACTGCCGGCTCTGGAAATTCAAGATTAGTGGTACGCCATGATCTTTCTGTTGCGGCTCACAATTGGAGAGGGGCGATTCATCCGGTTGGAAAGAATGACCGAATCCACGATCTCTCCGCAAAGGAGGCAGCGCCAACCGCGAAAGTTCAAATACCCCGAATCATCCTTGATGTCACTGAATTCTTCCTCGACCATTTTCCCGTGACAACGCTGGCAATCCATCTGACTCCTCCTTCGTCTCCGGGATGAGACCCATCCCTACGACATACTGAATTATATGCAAGAAGAATGCCAGATGAAGCGCGAATACCTATCAGCTTATCATAAAAAGGTATTCTTTTCACGGGTGCCGCATTGGACTCCTGAATTCTCGTTTTTGATCTATAAAAGTGTTTCGTTATGACATATACCCAAAGGGACATCCCATTCTGAAACACTTCCTCATCCACCAACGAGAATATGCGAGAGTTCCGGTCCAAAAAAAAAGATTCCAAACACAAAAAGAGCCGGGATCAGGACAACGAGAGCAAAAAGAATGAGGGTCACGATTTTTTTGATGTTCAAGGGAGAATTCCTTCCTTGTTGCCCTCATTCGCCGTAGACAATATGGCAAACCTCGTATTCAATTTCTCCGGCCGGAATGCGGATCAGGACTGTTTCGCCCGCCTTTCTTCCGACCAGGGCCTTCCCGACCGGAGAGGCCACCGAGATACGGCCCCGCTTGAGGTCCACCTCTTCCTGTCCCACGATGGTGTAGACCTTTTCCTCTCCCGTCGATCCATTCCGGAGCGTCACGGTGGCCCCGAAGGTCACCCGCTCCCGATCCTGATGGGCCGACGAGACCACAATAGCCGAAGAGAGTTTGGCTTCGAGCTCCTTGATCCTGCCCTCTATGAAGGACTGCTTTTCCTTGGCCGCATGATACTCGGCATTTTCAGAGAGGTCCCCATGGGCCCTGGCCTCGGCAATGTCCTGGATGTTCTTCGCACGCTCCACTTTCTTCAGGCGGTCCAGCTCCTCCTGGAGACGGGTGTGACCTTCCCGTGTCATGGGCGTTTGGTTCATCAAGATCCCTCCTTCCGGATTGTTCGGGTATTGCGATTCATTTTCGTCCTCTCATTTGAGCTTATCCAAAGTTCGCCTTTAGCTCAAGCCTTTTCTGACGGAGGTATCGATCGGTGAAGTTCCTGCAAGGAGCGCAACGAATCCGGGGTTCCCTTCGTCCGGAGCGCGATCACAAGAGCCTTGGCCCCTTCGATTGTCGTGTAGTAGGGGATGTTCCGAAGAAGTGTCTCTTGGCGAATGGAAAGAGAATCCTTCTGGGCCTGTTTTCCGGAAACGGTATTGATGACGAGCTGAACCTTGTCGTCCTTGATGAGGTCGACGATATGGGGACGGCCTTCCTTGACCTTGTTGACCCTTTTTGTCCTGATTCCCTCCTGCTCGAGACGGGCAGCCGTTCCCCCGGTCGCCACCAGATCAAAGCCCAGAGATGCCAGATCCCGGGCGACGGAGACCGTTTCCGTCTTGTCCCGGTCGCTCACGCTCACGAAGACGGTTCCCGAGACAGGCAGATTCATTCCCGAGGCAACCTGGGCATCCCTGAAGGCCCCCCCGAAATCCCGGGAAATTCCCATGACCTCTCCGGTCGACTTCATTTCGGGGCTCAGAAGTGTATCGACCCCCCGGAATCGACGAAAGGGAAAGACGGCCTCCTTGACCGAGGTATAGGGGAGAAGAGGAACGGTTCTTCCGGAGAGCCCGAGGCTTTCAAGCGTTTCCCCCATCATGACGCGCATGGCCGCCTTTGGAAGGGAAAAACCGATCGCCTTGGAGGTGAATGGAACGGTCCGGGAGGCGCGGGGATTGACCTCAAGAACATAGACTGTTTCATTCTGAACAGCAAACTGGATGTTCATGAGTCCGCAGACCTCCAATGCCGCTCCAAGAATTTTCGTCTGGCGCATGATCTCCTCCTGGACCCCGCGCGACAGGGTTCTCGGAGGAATGAAGCAGGCCGAATCTCCCGAATGAATGCCCGCCTGCTCGATATGCTCAAGGATTCCGCCGATAACGATCTCCCGGCCATCCCCAATGGCATCCACATCCACTTCCGTGGCATCCGAAAAGAAGGAGTCAATCAGGAGAGGAAAGCGAAAGTCGATTCCGGCAATCCGTCTTTTGTATTCGTTCCAGTCCTTCTCGTCATAGAGGATTTCCATGGCCTCACCGCCCAGAACATAGGAGGGGCGCACGAGGACCGGAAATCCGATTTCCCGGATTTTCTCCATTCCCCGGTCGAGATCCGAAACCAGGCCGCTCCGGGGCTGAAGAAGTCCAAGGCGGTTGATCAGCTCGCGGAATCTCTCCCTGTTTTCGGCAAGGTCCGTCATCTCGCAGGAGGTTCCGAGCAGGGGAACGCCTGCATCATGAAGAGCTTTCATCAGCTTGAGGGGTGTCTGTCCTCCGAACTGGACGACAACTCCATGGGGGGCCTCCCGTTCGATCACCGCCAGCACATCCTCAAGGGTCAGGGGTTCGAAGAAAAGACGGTTCGACACGTTGAAGTCGGTGGAAACCGTCTCCGGGTTGCAGTTCATCATCACCGCCTCGTAGTCCATTTCCCGAAGTGCCATCACGCCATGGACGCAACAGTAATCGAACTCCACCCCCTGGCCGATCCGGTTCGGCCCCGACCCCAGAATGAGGACCGACGGCTTTCCCCCTTTTTCCTTTTCCCACTCGGGCGCGCCCTGGTAGGTCCCATAGAGATAAGGGGTCCGGGCCGCAAATTCTCCAGCGCAGGTATCGACCGTCCGGAACCGAATCCCGACCCCCCTGCGCAGGCGCATTTCCCTGAACTCTTTCTCCTCCGTCCCGAGCAGTCGGGCGAGGGCCCTGTCTGAGAATCCGTTTTCCTTGACCTTGTGAAGAAGTTCGTCGGGGAAGAGGGGGAGGGGCTCGCCCCGAAATCCGGCGACCTCACGCTCGAGGGAGAGGATCTCTCCGATTTCACGAAGGAACCAGCGGTCGAAGCCCGTCCAGAGGGCCACGGTCTCCTCCGGGATGCCCCGGCGAAGCGCCTCGGCAATCTGGTGGATCCGCCGGTCGGAGGAGACTTTCAGGATCCGGGCGATTTCCTCCGGATCATCGGGAAGGAGTTCCGGCATCAGGTGGTCCGTTCCGTTCTCGAGAGAGCGAAGGGCCTTCAGAAGAGCCTCCCGAAAGTTGTTCCCGATTCCCATGGCCTCTCCCACTGACTGCATCTGGGGGCCCAAGATGCGGTCGGACTGCGGAAACTTTTCAAAGTGGAACCGGGGGACCTTGACAACCACATAGTCGAGGGAGGGTTCAAAGGAGGCCGGGGTGGTTCCGGTAATCTCGTTGCCGATTTCATCGAGGGTGTATCCGATGGCCACTCGCGTGGCGATACGGGCGATGGGGAAGCCCGTGGCCTTGGATGCCAGGGCCGAGCTCCGGGAGACCCGAGGGTTCATCTCGATCACCACAAAACGTCCATCTTCGGGGTTGACCGCGAACTGGACATTGGATCCTCCCGTTTCCACCCCGACCTCTCTCAAGATGGCGATGGAGGCGTCCCGAAGTGTCTGGTATTCCCGATCCGTAAGGGTCATGGCGGGGGCGACGGTCATGCTGTCCCCGGTATGAACTCCCATCGGGTCGATATTTTCGATGGAGCAGACAATGATGGCATTGTCCTTCCTGTCACGCACCACCTCAAGCTCGAACTCTTTCCACCCCAGGAGAGATTCCTCGACGAGGATCTCGCCGATGGGGCTCTGCTCTATCCCGAAAAGGACGGCCCGGGAAAACTCGTCCCGGTTGTAGACCACCGACTGGCCGGTTCCCCCCAGGGTGAAGGACGGACGGATCAGGACGGGAAAGGAGAGCTGGGAAAGGGCGATCTGGGCCTCATCGAGGGACTTCACGATAAAGCTTTTCGGCACGGAGAGACCGATCCTGGCCATCGCCTCCTTGAACTTGCCCCGATCTTCCGCCATTTCAATTGTTTCGATCGACGTGCCAAGGAGCTCGATCCCCAGGCGCTCCAGGAGACCCTCTTTTGACAAGGCGACCGCGAGGTTGAGGGCCGTCTGCCCGCCCATGGTGGGAAGGATGGCATCGGGACGCTCCCGCTCCAGGACCTCTGCCACCTTTTCAACCGTCAGCGGGAGCATGTAGGTGGCATCGGAGAGATCCGGATCCGTCATGATGGTCGCGGGATTGGAATTGACAAGTGACACCCGGTACCCCTCTTCCTTCAGGACCTTGAGGGCCTGGGTTCCCGAATAGTCGAATTCTCCGGCCTGACCGATGACGATCGGCCCACTGCCGACAATCAGAATGTGGTGAAGATCTTTTCTTTTTGGCACACCGTCTCCTGCTCTGTTAAACCGGACGGGTCGGGCCCGTCCTCCCCGAAATCCTGCACATACCCCTCGAGGAGACCCTCTGAAAAAAGAATGGCGAGACCCGCTTCGTATTCCTCCCGGACGATCTTTCGGGAAATCGGCCCCCCCCGGGCGGTCCTGTGGGCAGGAAAATATTGGGCCATCAAGGAAATGGCGGTTCCGGACCCCAGGCTCTCCCGTATGAACCGGGCCGTATCGGCAAACCCCGAAACATTCTCCGGAAGGAGGAGGTGGCGGACGAGAAGACCTCTTTTGGCCAATCCGTCCGGGCCGAGGGAGAGGGGGCCCACCTGTTTTGCCATGAGCCGGACGGCCGTGCGGTTGGTCTCCACATAGGAGGGGGATTTCGAAAAACGAAGGGCGTTACGATCGTCGGAATATTTCATGTCCGGAAGATAGATGTCAACCAGGCCATCGAGAAGCGCGATCATGGAGGGGGCATCGTATCCGTTTGAATTATAGACCACCGGAATGGAGAGCCCCTCCTGCCGTGCCAGGACCAGGCCGTGAAGGATCTGGGGAACCACATGGCTTGGGGTCACAAGGTTGATGTTGTGGGCGCCCTTGCGTTGAAGGGAAAGGAAGACGTCCCCGAGTTCTTCGGGGTCCACCTCCCGCCCATAGCCGTACTGGCTGATAGGGAAGTTCTGGCAGAAGTCGCAGGCCAGATTGCAATAGGCGAAGAAGACCGTTCCCGATCCCCGGGAGCCGGTGAGGCAGGGTTCCTCTCCGAAATGGAGATTGGCGGAAGAGAGGCGGGCCCGGAGACCGGTGCGGCAAGTCCCGGTCTTCCCCTCCAGTCGGTTGACTCCACAGTTTCTTGGACAGACATGGCAGGATCGGAGAGCTTCATATCCTTTGGCGACCCGGGAGCGTTCTTTTTCCTCCCGAATTCCGGAGAGGTCCGGAACTCCTCCCGGACTCACGGGTCCTTCCCGGCCATCATGTTGAAAAAGGCTCCGAAGACATTCCGGGCATCATGGGGCCCCGGGGCGGACTCCGGGTGAAACTGGACCGAGTAGATCCGGCTTTCGCGAAACCACAGCCCCTCCAGGGAATGGTCATAAAGGCTCTCGAAGGTCTTCGTCGCCCCCGAGGGGAGAGTCTCGTGATCCACCGCATAGTTGTGGTTTTGGGAGGTAATCAGCACCTTTCCCCCCAGACGGTCGAGAACCGGGTGGTTGACGCCATGATGGCCGAATGGAAGCTTGTAGGTCCGTCCTCCCACGGCACGGGCCAAAAGCTGGTGGCCGAGGCAGATGCCAAAAAGAGGAAGGCGACCGACCAGACCCCGGACTTCCGAGACAATATCGTCGAGAACAGCCGGATCGCCGGGCCCGTTCGACAGGACAACCCCATCCGGACGGTCTTCGAGAATCTGCCGGGCCTTCGTGTCCGGGGGAACCACCGTGACCTCGACCCCAAGGGAGAGAAGGTTCTGGATGATGGACTCCTTGGTTCCATAATCCACAAGTATGACCCGGTGGGCCGTTGGACCTTCAGGAAGGAGTGTTCTTGGAGTCCGGGAGGCCACTCTTCTGACATAGTCGGTCTCCGAGATGGAGGGCACATCCCGGGCGGCCTCGATCAGCTCTTCGGGGGGCCGGTCCTCGGTAGTCAGGATCCCCCGGAGGCTTCCCCTCTCCCGGATCCTCAAAGTCAGGGACCGGGTATCGATTCCCGAGGCGGCCACCACCCCCTCCTCCCGGAAGTACTCCGGAAGCGAGAGCTTCGCCCTGTGGTTCGACGGAAAGTCCTTGATCTCCCGGGCGACGAATCCCGAAAGGTGAACCTTTCCCGATTCGGCGTCCTCCCTCGTGATTCCGGTGTTCCCGATCAACGGAGCTGTCATGGCCACAATCTGGCCGGCATAGGACGGATCGGTCAGAACCTCCTCATACCCGCTCATGGCCGTGTTGAAGACGAATTCCCCCATGACCGTACCGGGCACACCGGCAGATCGTCCCGCCATGACCGTTCCGTCCTCGAGCGCGAGGGTGATTTTTCCCGAAATGGAGCGATCAGCCACACCCTTCTCCTTCTCTGTCGTATACGACCCGGCCCCCGACGATTGTCCGGAGAATCTTCCCCTTCATCACGCTTCCCGAAAATGGACTGTTCCGGCTCTTGGAAAAGTACCCGGGGGAGCCGGCTTTCCATTCTCCTGAGAGGTCGACCAGAACAAAATCAGCCAGTCCCCCCGGGACAAGACGCCCCACCGGAAGGCCGAAAAGGGATGCCGGCCTTGCAGAGAGGCGGTAGACAAGCTCCCCCAGAGTGAGATGGCCTTCCCGGACAAGGTCAAGCGACACAGAAAAAGCGGTTTCGAGGCCGATGATCCCGAAGGGGGCCCGGTCGAACTCCTGCTCCTTCTCGTGGGGGGCGTGAGGGGCATGGTCGGTGGCGATCACATCGATCGTCCCGTCCTTCAGGCCTTCGATCACGGCGAGCCGGTCCTCCTCCCTCCGGAGGGGGGGATTCATCTTGGCGTGTGTCCCGTGGCAGCGAACAGCCTCGTCGGTGAGAGAAAAATAGTGGGGGCAGGTTTCAGCCGTCACCGGAAGGTTCCGTCGCTTGGCCTCACGAACCATCCTCACCGCCCCTGCCGTCGACAGATGCGCCACATGGAGTCTGCCGCCAGATGTCTCGAGAACCGAGAGATCCCGGGCGACACACACCTCCTCGGAAGCATTCGGAATCCCTGCAAGACCGAGCTCCGCAGAGACCGACCCCTCATTCATCACACCCCGGTTCGAAAGTTCAGGGTCTTCACAATGGTCGATGACCGGACGGGCGAAAAGGCGGGAGTACTCAAGAGCCCGACGCAACATCCGGGAGGTTGCAACAGGTTTTCCGTCGTCGGAGAAGGCAATGCATCCCGCCTCCGAAAGCCGACCCATCTCTGTCAGATGCTCACCTCCCAGCCCCCGCGTGACGGCTCCGATCGGAAAGACCCTCGCCCGCCCCACGTCCCGGGCCCGCTCGAGGATGGCCCGCGTCACATCCGCCGTATCATTCACAGGATCGGTATTGGCCATGACGCATACGGCCGTGAACCCCCCTGCCACCGCCGCATGGGACCCGGATGCGATCGTCTCCTTGTATTCGAATCCCGGCTCCCTGAAGTGAGCATGAAGATCGACAAAACCAGGAAACAGAACTCCTCCCTCCCCGTCGATCTCCCGAACAGCTCCGGCAGGAGAGACATTCCCGAGAGATTCGACTCTTCCATCCCGGATCAGGACATTCCCGAAGCCTGACACTCCTTCCGCCGGGTCGAAAAATCGGACATTCCGGACGAACAGACCTTCCCCTTCCTGACCTTTCACTCTTTCCCTCCCTTGTCGGGGGACGCCTCTTCGGACCCTCCTCCCATCAGGAGATAAAGGACCGCCATCCGGACTGACACCCCGAATTCAACCTGGGAGAGGATCGCCGACCTGTCGGCGAAACCCTCCTCCCCTGATATTTCAACCCCCCTGTTGACCGGACCCGGATGAAGGACAAGGGCCTCGGGTGCAAGGTGATCAAGCACTTCCGCATTTAGGCCATAGAGTCTTGCATACTCCGAAACGGAGGGAATGTACCCCCCCGCGGCCCGTTCCAGCTGAAGACGAAGCGCCATGACCACATCGCACTCCCTGATTCCCTCGTCAAGGCGATGAAAAACCTCGACGGGCCAAGTCCGGATTCCCGGGGGGATCAGGGTTGGAGGAGCCACAAGGCGGACATGGGCTCCCATTCGGGAGAGAGTCAGGATGTTCGAGCGGGCGACCCGGCTGTGGAGAATGTCCCCGACAATCGCGACCTTCAGGCCTTCGATCCTCCCCTTCCTCTTTCTGATCGTGAAAAGATCCAGGAGAGCCTGTGTCGGATGCTGATGACATCCGTCTCCCCCATTGATCACATGGCAGCGGAGACGATCGGCGACAAAGGCGGGGGCTCCCGAAGAGGGATGTCGGATCACCAGACCATCGGCCCCCAGGGCCTCGATGGTCCGAACGGTGTCGAGCAGGCTCTCCCCCTTTGTCACGCTGCTCTGGGTTGGGGAGACGTTGATCACATCTGCGGAAAGACGCTTTGCCGCGATCTCGAATGAAGAGCGCGTCCGCGTTGAGGATTCGTAAAAGAGATTGACGAGCGTTTTCCCCCGAAGGACCGGAACCTTCTTGACGGTCTGGTGGCCGACCTCCAGAAAGGACTCGGCGGTATCGAGGATCCCCGTGAGAACCTCGGGAGAGAGACCGGAAACGGAGATGAGATGCGGACCGAACGGGGGCGCTCCCGTGGCGAAAATCTTATTGATCATGGGGCACTCCGGAGGACTCGGATCGGGTCAGGTAGACGGTTTCGGTTCCGGGGGTCAGATCGACCTCGACCTTCTCGTCCAGGGCGGTCGGAAGATTCTTCCCGACAAA
>JAJZGM010000238.1 GCA_021828525.1 Nitrospirota bacterium
ATGGCCGAGAGGGCGAGGAGAACCCCCAGAATTCCGCCGGTTCCGGAGAGCTTGGCCACCAGGACCGAAATCGCGAGAAGGGAGACCAGGGACTGGATCCCGCTGCAGGCCTTCACGACCCCCAGGGAAATGTGCGGGAGATGGATGATGTTTCCCTCCCGAAAGACCGGGATCCCGATCCCGGAGAGAACGGCCGAGCCCCCTTTCGCGGCGATCCCCTGGAGAGGGACGGCCAAGGCGTTGAAAAGGATGTAGGGAAGCGGAATCATGAAGAGAAGATAGAGGATCGGGAACCTGAGCCTCTTAAGGGTTCCGGTGCCCCAGTATCCCGCCACGAGTCCCGCGACCAGAAAGAGGATCGAGACCTGCTCCACGAAGAAGAGGCCGGAGAGACGTCCGACTACGAGAAAGAAGACCCCCGCAGCAACCAGGCCCAGCCCCCACAGGGACGGCCGGTCGCTAGGTGCGGGGAGCCGGTCCCGGTCGAGGTAGACCAGGAGAACGAAGACGAGCGGCACGAGCATCCCGTGGGAATAGGCGGGGAGCGTCATCCAGTCGGAGGCGAGCTTCCTGAAATTGTCCCAGGAGAGAAGGACCGCAGCAATCACCGCCAGGAAGAAAAAGAGGCTATCCCTTAAGAGGACGGATCGCATGGGCTCCCTCGGAGGATTGTCGTTGCGTTTCCCTCTCCAGGGTTTCCCGGAGGAAGTGGAAAAATTCCAGGGAGAGGTCCGGGCGCTTTAGGGCGAACCGGACGGTGGCCTTCAGAAACCCCATCTTGTCCCCGGTGTCGAAGCGGTCGCCTTCGATCTCGAGGGCATAGACGGGTCGCCGTTCCGCCAGGGTGTTCAGGGCGTCGGTGAGCTGGATCTCCCCTCCCACTCCCGGGGGCTGGGTTCTTAAAACTTCAAAGAGGTCGGGGGTCAGGATGTAGCGCCCGATGATGGCAAAGTCTGAGGGGGCATCCTCAAGCCTGGGCTTCTCGACCAGCCGGTCGACCCGGAAGAGCCCCTTTCTGATCTCGGTTCCGGCCACGATCCCGTAATGGCTCACCTCGGAGAGCGGCACCCGCTGCATCCCGATGATCGGGGAGCCGAGCTTTCTATAGGCCTCCATGAGCTGGGAGAGACCGCTTTTGGGTCCGTCCAGGATTTCGTCGCCTAAGGCCACGGCGAAGGGCTCGTCTCCGACCGCGAGTTCTGCGCAGAGGACGGCGTGGCCCAGCCCCAGGGCCTCTTTCTGGCGAAGATAGAGAATCTGGGCCAGATTCGAGATCCGTTGGAGCTCGGAGAGGAGGGCATGCTTGTTTTTTTTCTTGAGGACGTCTTCAAGCTCGTAGGAGATGTCGAAGTGGTCTTCGATCGCCCTCTTTCCCCGGCCGGTGACCATGACCATCTGTTCGATCCCCGCCTCGACGGCCTCTTCGACCACGTACTGGACGACTGGTTTATCGATGACCGGGAGCATCTCCTTGGGGGAGCTCTTGGTCATGGGAAGGAAGCGGGTGCCGTGGCCCGCCAGCGGAAAGACGGCCTTTCGGACGGTGGGATGCATGAAGCCTCCTTGAAAAGAGACGGATGAGAAACAGGACAGTCATTCTTCTTCAACGACGCATTGCCCTGACGAAATAAAGCAATATGTGTGCCAAACTTTCTGGATTTCCCCCTGGAACGAGACCGGAAAAACCGGGCTCCATCCTGGAAAAAATCCAGAGAAAGAGGTGTCAGACTTTTTTACAGTTTTTCAGGCGTTCAGAAATCGATCCACACGGGTGATCCAATAACCACGAATTCTTAAAGAGAACGTCCCGGGGAGCGGTCGTGTCAGATCACCCAGAATCCCTCCATCATGAGCTCCGACTCCAGGAAGGAGAGCGCGGCGAAAAGGATGACCGAAACCCGGGCCAGCTCGGGATGGCGCTCCTGCAGGACCCCGACCCCCAGAAAGGCCGGGATGACCGGATAGATCAGTCGGACTGTCGCCTTGATTCCGCTCACGCTGGCCATGAACCACCAGTACCCCCCGAGGAAAAGGAGCGCGAACAGGGTGAAATACCAGGGGACCGCCTTGCGCTGAAGGAAGAGGAGCCCGGCGAAGACGACCAGCATGAAGAGGTTGATCAGGTAATGGACATGCATGTCCATGTGCTTGAGATTGCCGTGGGTGATCGCCTGGACGAAGTGGGTCGGGTGATGCTGGGCCACCATGTTCTTCAGGAAGAAAAAATTGTAGATCCGCTGGATGAGACTTCCGGATTTTTCCCAAGCTTCCTGGACCCTGATGAAGGCGAACGGGTCATGAAAGGCCACGACCTGGTAGAGGAGAAAGGAGATGAAGCCCGAAAAGGCGACCAGGGAAAAGACGGCGGTCAGGGGAAGCCTGCCGGCGAGTTTCGAGGCCAGGGATCCGGCTCCCGGTTTGACGGCATTCCACTGATCTGCGGCCCATTTGATCACGACCGACAAGCTCAAAAAAACCATGAGCGGCCCGGCGGCGGATCCGATGCCGCTCCACAGGGCCGCCTTCCAGATCTTCCCCTCGATCATGGCCAGAAGGGTCAGGATGACCAGAAGATTCATGAGGGAGACGGG
>JAJZGM010000239.1 GCA_021828525.1 Nitrospirota bacterium
TTCTTGACGGTCTTGTCCCCTTTGGCCACCAGTTCCTCGATGGTCCGGATCATGGCGTCCCTGAAACCGTCTTCATGAGAGCCTCGGAAATCAGGGGTCGAGACAGCTACCAGAGGAACATCGTCATGCTCCGGATGCTTTTTCCGGAAGAGCGCCACTTCTCCAACGATGTCTTCGCCTTTTGTCTCGGTCAGACCGGTGGAACAGATCCCGATGACACCCGGCTTTCCCTTCTCAAGAATCTTGAGGATGGCGGCCTGAATATTGTCGCCGCCTCCCAGAACCGTCGTGACCTCGCTCATCGCTGTGGTCTGGAGGGGGATGGATTCCTTGAAATGACGGCCAAGAAGCACCAGGGCGAAAGAGGTGCAGCCCTGCGATCCGTGGAAGACCGGAAGACTCCGGTCGAGCCCCAGAAAGAAAAGGGCACCACCGAGCGGAGCGCTCATCTTGAGAGGGTTCACCGACACGAACTCTGATGGCGGTGAGGTGTTTTCCCCTGGTTTTACCGTCGTGGTCATCATCTTCTCCTTGCTCTACACCAGCGGTGTGGTCCGGCAGCCGGGAGTCCATGGAGCCGGATTCTTGAGAACCTGGAAAATCGGGTTGGTGATGGTGCGATGCAGCTCGGAAACCAGCGTCACCATCCCCTTGTAACCCGCAAAGGCAAATCTTCGTTCCTGATTGACATCCAGAAACGGAACCCTGGCTTTGAGGGCGACAAACTGGGACCTGCCTCCGGCCATGAGGATGTCCGCTTCGGCATCCTTGAGCATCCGGTACATCTCTCTTGGCGTCATGGTGTCGATCATGTGCGCGTCCTCACCCATGAGTTCGGTGATCCGTTCCTTGTCTTCTTTCGTGGATTTTTTAACGCTTGTCCCCACGACCACGAGACCGGCTTCCATAAGGGCTGATACCACCGACCAGCTTTTGACTCCGCCGGTGATCAGAAGCGCCCGTTTGCCCTCAAGTCCTGGACGGAAGCGTTCAATGGCCGCCCAGGCTTCTTTCTCTTCTTTCGCGATCAGCTCTTCCGTGCGTTCGGCCAGATCGGCGGGCGCGCCTCTTTCGACCAGAAGCCGGGAAATGTTTCGAAGCGAGGTGCTCATGTCGGAGATTCCGTAGAACGAACCTTCAAACCAGGGGATCTTGTAGCGCTCTTCCATCTTGCTTGCGATGTTGATCATGGCTTTGCTGCAGACCAGCATGGCCGCCCTTGCCCTGTGGGATGAGGCGACCTCCCGGTATCTTGCGTCTCCGCTGATGCAGGCCGATATCCGGATTCCGAGACGGTCCAGAAGGGGCCTGACCTGCCAGAGCTCTCCCGAGAGGTTGTATTCTCCGATGATATTGAGATCCGTCGATGTTGTTGTTTCCGGCTCCATGGTTCCGATGACATAGTCCAGAAGGGCCTCACCCGCAAGCTTGTTCCCCAGATTTTTTCCGCCGACAAAACCCGGAGCGTTGACGGGGATGACCGGCCGGCCGAATTTTTCGGTCGCGGCCTTTGCCACGGCCTCGATGTCGTCTCCGATGATGGCGGGAACGCATGTCTGGTACAGAAAGACCGCCGGAGGGTCAAAGCGCTCGATGATCTGCCGGATAGCCTTGAAAAGGTGTTTTTCTCCCCCGTAAATGACGTCCATCTCGTTCATGTCCGTTGTAAAACCTGTGCGATAGAGCCTGGATCCGGAGGACAGCGCAGAGCGGTTGTCCCAGGAGTTCCCCTCGCAGGCGATCGGACCATGAACCAGATGGGCGGCATCGACAATGGGCTGGAGGGCAATTTTGGCGCCGTCGAATGCGCAACCGCCAGCTGCTGCTCCTGGTGTTGCCACTTTCGTGCATCCTTTTTTGCGATCTTTTTCCGATTTGGCCTTGTTGTGACCGCAGGCCGGTTCTTCAAAGACGTCCTGAACCTTTTGGTTTAGCATGGTGTTCTCCTGAAATCCGGGAAGAGGACTGGCCTCCCCCCGGGTTTCGATGTAAGAGTTCCGGTGTTAACGGATAATGTCGTAGCTGTAGTCGGTCTTGCTGGGAACATTGGTGTTCTTGTCGATTTCGTCGAAGATCTTGTCGAGAATCTTCACGAGGACATTCATCGCTCCCTGGTAGCCGACGGTCGGGTACCGGTGGTGATGGTGGCGATCGAAGATCGGGAATCCGATCCGGAGCAATGGAGTTCCGGTGTCTCTTTCAAGATATTTCCCGTAGGTGTTTCCGATCAGAAAGTCCACCGGCTCGGTAAAGAGAAGACTTCTCAAGTGCCAGAGATCCCGGCCCGGATAAGCATGGCATCCGGTTCCGAAGGGGGAGGTGGCGAAAAGGGCGTTCATTTTCTCCTCCCAGTCTTTGCCGCCGTTTGTGGCCAGAACATGAACCGGTTCGGCGCCGAGCTCCATGAGAAACTCGGTAAGCCCCAGCATCTGGTCGGGGTCCCCGTAAAGGGCGAACTTTTTCCCGTGGATATGGGATGTGGAATCGGCCACGGCATCGACCAGGCGTCCTCTTTCAAGCTTTATGGACTCGGGGATTTCCTTCCCGGTCAGCTCCGAGAGAGCCATCAGCCAGC
>JAJZGM010000029.1 GCA_021828525.1 Nitrospirota bacterium
GCTCTCCCGTACTGTTGACAACGTGGCCTCCCTCCCCCCGAAGGGCTTCCGTCAGGAGAAAGGGGGATTCCCCTGGCAGGTCGAGAACGGTCGGATGAAACTGGGTAAAGGCCAGCCGTTCGAGAAGGGCGCCGGACCGGTGGCAGACTGCGGCCGCATCCCCCACCTGGGACGGGGGATTGGTCGTCCGGGCAAAAAGGGCGCTGAATCCTCCCGTGGCCATGATCGTGGCCTTAGCCAGAACCTCAAGCCAACCTTCCCCTTCTTCATCCATGAAGAGACCGCCCAATATCCGGCCATCCGATCCCTTGACGAGACGGGTGAGACGGTAGGGAGTCAAAAACGTGAAACGTTCATGCCCATGCACATTTTGTGCCAGTGTTTTCAGGATGTATGAGCCTGTCTTGTCCCCGCCGGCATGGACAATCCTGGGCCGGGAGTGGGCCGCCTCACGGGTAAAAAGAATTTCTCCGGATTCGCCCCTGTCTAAGGGGACGCCATAGGAGACCAGAGTGGCAAAGGCCTCTTCCGCCCCCTCGATCAGAAGACGGACCCTCTCCGGATCACAGAGGCCAGCTCCGGCCCGGATCGTATCCTCGACATGGGAGTCGATGGCCTCACGGTCGAATCCCCAGGGAATGGCAAGCCCTCCCTGGGCATAATAAGAACTTCCGGAGGCGATCGAACCGCGAGAGACCAGGGCAACGCTCCCCAGGGACAGAAGATCCAGGGCCGTCTGGTACCCGGCAATCCCTCCACCGACAATCAGGAAGTCTGCCGTCAGGCGCCTGGTGTGGGGACTCGGGCTCATGAGGGCGGATTGGGTTTGGGAGGAGCCGATAGAAATGTATCTCCCGTAAGGCTTTCGATCCGCGCGTGAGCCGGAGATTTCCGGGCCAGAACGACCATTCTGCATTCACCCGTCTGGAAATAGCGGGGTCCGCTTCCTGTCTTCGGGAGACCCGTCATTGTCCAGTGAGCCCTGAATGTGACCGAATGCGTTGTTTCGTCGACCTCACCGGAGTCCATGACCAGCGTCAGATCCATCTTTCTGAACAATCCGAAAAGCCTTTCCAGCTGGATCCTCGTATCAGGTCGCATGGAGAGGGCCGGAGCCAGAAGGTCCATGACCTCATCGACAGATTCCCTGGCATAGGCCTTCTGGAGAGAGTCGCCAATCTTCCAGGCGTTGACGAGCGACTGCTCTTCCGGAGTCAGAGGCTTGACCTCACCGCATCCGGCGAATGAAATGATCGCCACAAGGGCGAACGCGATCATCCCGTACCGGAATAAGATCTTTCCATTCCCCGGCCGTTGCGACGATTTTTTACCGCTGGTCCCATCTGGTTTCATTATCACCCCAATTTTTTCCCGGTCCCGGCCCCTGGTCCTTCCTAGAGCCATTCGCGTTCGAATTATAGACCGCCTTTCCTGGCAGGTCAAAAATGGCTCCAGGTCTCTTTCGGAGCCATTTTCTCCACTTCCCGGATTGTCCGCTTGCGACTCTCCGTGTTATTCTTTCCCTGTCGAAACAAAAGACCCCACGTCTAACATCAGGAACCCCGCCTTGCCCTTGCCAAAAGATTCCTCCATTCGTGTCCGATTTGCTCCGAGCCCGACAGGTCACCTTCATCTGGGGGGCGCAAGGACCGCCCTTTTCAACTTTCTTCTGGCCCGACATTACAAGGGGACTCTGGTCCTCCGCATCGAGGACACAGACCGCGAACGCTCCACCCAGGAATCCATCGCCGCCATTCTGGATGGACTTTCCTGGCTTGATCTCGGCTGGGATGAAGGGCCCTTCTACCAGACCAAACGGCTTGACCGTTACCGGGAGCTCGGCCTCGATCTCCTCGATAAAGGGTTGGCCTACCGGTGCGACTGCACTCAGGAGAGGCTCGAATCCCGCCGGGAAGAGGCCTTCAAGCAAGGTCTTCCCCCCCGCTACGATGGTCGATGCCGTGACCGGAGGGTCGACCCCTCTTCCCCCCATGTCATCCGATTCCGGACCCCTGATAACCAGGCCATTGTTTTCAATGATCTCATCCGCGGGCCCCTCTCTTTCGACAGCGGGGTCTTAGATGACCTCATCATACTTCGGACGGACGGGATGCCGACCTACAACTTCGCCGTTGTCGTGGACGATATCGACATGAAAATCACCCATGTCATCCGGGGTGATGACCACATAAACAATACCCCCAGGCAAATTCCTATTTTTCGGGCTCTGGGAGCTCCCCTGCCCGATTTCGCCCACCTTCCGATGATCTACGGACCCGACCGGACCCGCCTATCAAAACGGCACGGAGCGACCTCCGTCATGGCCTACCGCGACATGGGATTTCTTCCGCAGGCACTGGTCAATTATCTTGTACGTCTGGGATGGTCACACAAAGACCAGGAAATTTTCAGCCGGGAGGAACTTGTCCATTATTTCGACCTGGATCATGTGGGATCTTCTCCTTCGGTCTTCAACCCCGAAAAGCTTCTCTGGCTGAATGCCCACTACCTCAAGAACTCTCCCGGTGAAGACCTTGTCCCTCTTCTCAGGGAACAGCTCCCCCCCTTTACGGACCCCCTTCCCCAATCGAGCGATCCGGCTCACTGGATCCGGGTGGCGGAAGAACTCAAGGGTCGCTCAAAGACTCTGGTCGAGCTCGCCCAGTTCAGCCATCCTTTTCTTGAAAATTCCCGGACCATCGATCCGGAGGCCAGGAAAAAAATCCTCACTCCTGGAAACGGCGCGGTTCTCGAGCAGATTTCGCTGGCCCTCCGGTCTCTTTCCGATTGGACGGGGGAGAGTCTCAGAAATGCTTTTTCACAGGTGGGCGAAGCCCTTCACCTGAAGCTTGGAGAGCTGGCCCAGCCTGTCAGGGTGGCCATTACAGGGAGAACTGTCAGTCCCGGAATTTTCGAAGTTCTTCTCCTCGCCGGGCGGGACGTCTCCCTCGCCCGGATTGACGAGGCCGTCCGTCTCTCCCAGGAGCCAGTTTCCGACCTCCAAGATTTCCGAACCGGGAAGGAAGATTTGCATGATTGATCCCGCTCTCCCGCCAATCCGGCCCGACGGCCATGTCGAATTCGTCCAGAGGCTCAGAAAGGTTCTCCTGCGGATCGATGACATCATCCACCTCATCGTCGCGATCTTCCTGATGTCTGGGGCGGTGATTGTCCTTGTCCATTCGGCTCTGGGGCTCACCAGTCTCCAGACCGATTCCGTTCTTCAGCTTATCAACGACATGCTCTTTGTCGTGATCATCCTCGAACTACTCTGGATCATGCTGAGCTACCTGGGGAGACGGAGATTTCCGATCGCCTCCTTTATCCTGATCGGAATCATTTCCACCATTCGGCGGATCCTTCTCGTGGAAGCCCAGTCCTCCTATAAGGAAAGCGAGCGGTTCGGGGATTTTTCCTATCATTCCCTCCAGCTGATTCTCTACGTGGTGATCGTTCTGATCCTGGTTTACTCCTACAGCATCCTTGTTAAGATATCCGTCGGCAACGAAACGGAGAACCGGCAGCATGACTGACTCCCCGCGCCCAAGGCGCCTCAGGCTTCTTTCACTGGCCACTGTTTTCGTCTTCGCGATCACCGCCTGTAGCTCCTTCTACCACTTCCGGCCACTCTCCCATCCCGACCCCCGATGGATGCCGATCGTCGAGAAGATTCCCGGAACCGACCTGACGATTGGCGTCAGGACCTATCACACAGCCCAGGCCACCCACGCCCTTTTTGGCCATCAGGGACTCTGGCGGGAACATGTCATTCCTATCCAGGTCGTTCTCAAGGAAGACGGGGCAAACATGGAAACCTCACTTGTCCCCCATTCCGTTTTTCTCTCCGTCCTGAAGAAGAATTACCGGAATATTTCTCCCGCCGAGGCCTTCGACATCGCCTGGCAGGCCAATGTCCCCTATCAGAATGCCAAGCAAGTCCTTTACTATACCGGTCTGATTCTTTTTACGATCGTAACCCTGGGTTTGGGGTCCATGATCTGGGTTCTCCCCTCTCCCTTTTCCCAACCAAATCCTGCCCAGACTCCTTTCGGCCGGGATCTGGCCTACAAGGCCTTTCCCGCCCAAGCCCCCCTCTATGCCCATGGAAAGGCCGGCGGTCTTTTTTATTTTCACATTCCCTTCAACGAAAAACTTCTATCCAGGACGCAGTTCTCGCTCCAGCTCCGGGAGACCGATCTGGACAAGAAACTTCCTCCCCGGATTATCTCTGTCTCGGTCAAACTGACCTCACGGTCCCGATCAAAGGTCAATCCCCTGATGGAAATTCTTCACGGGTTTTTCTAAGGAGAATGACTCAGGAATGATTGAAATATCAGGGGAAAAAGAAATTCAGGCCAGGAGATCTTCTTCGGGATTGTGGGGATTCGGGACCTCATACAACCGGCTCAAATAGTGCCATCCCCAGTCCAGGTAGATCGTCGCGCTGTCACGAAGGGCCTGGGAGGCGACATGGCGGGATTTTCGATCTTCCTCGGAAAGAGGAGCGGAGGAATCTTCCCTGTTTACGGTATCGAGAAGAGCATGAAAAGATTTGATAGACTCCTCAACCTTCAGGAAGGCATCGGCCAGGAGATTGTCTTGATAATCGGGAATATCATTGAGGATTTCTTTTTTCATGAGGAAATGAGGGGCAAAGGATCGGCCTTTGCCCCGGCCTTTCTCTAATCTAGCGAGCCACCATTTTTATTGCATTATGCTTTGCCGCATCACAGACGACGACGCAGAGCTCGCATCCCTTGCAGCGGGATTCGACAATGACTGCCACCATTTTCGTGGTGTCCATCTGAATGCAGTTGGCCTCCGGACAATACATGATGCAGAGCCGGCATCCTTTCTGGGCGACGCACTCCTCCGAATTCACCTCTGCCACATTATACATTGATGCCCTTCCCGAGTCTTTTGAGGGTTACATGCCCACGCCCGCACTGATCGCGGGATGCTTTGCCGTAAATGCCGTCGCTTCGTCATAGGTCCTGCGGATGGTATCGAGGTTTTTCTGAAGAAGCATTTCCTTCTTGGCAAATTTTTTCTTGATCGCTTCATCAAGGGTGGCTGTTCCGCCTGAGGCCACATACTTCTTTCCGAAACGATCCTGGAGTGCCTTGTCCAGACCATCCATGGTCACAACATGAGTCAGACCAGCCACGGCCCCGAGCATTCCCATATTCGTCGCCAGTTCGGTCCCGGCAAGTTCAAGGGCGATCTTTGTGGCAGGAACGTAATAGACCGTGACCTTCTTCTTGGCAAGATCCTCCCGTTCCTCATCGGTCAGCAGTTCGATATCATCATTGATGATGATCAACCCCCCATCCTTGATTCCGGAATAAAAGGGCATGGTATAGCTTTTTCCCATGGTGATCACCTGGGGATGAAAAACCATGACGACATGGGGAAACACGAGTTCTCCCCGGTCAAAAATTTTTTCAGGGCCGATACGGACATAGGATTCTGCCGGAGCCATCCGCTTTTCCGCACCGAAAAACGGGTTGGAAATCGAAAAGTTTCCTTCGTGAGCCGCTGCCATGGCCATCAGGTGGGCAGAGGTTACAACTCCCTGCCCCCCAAGGCCCGACATGCGAATATTGACGCGAGCTTTCATCGGGACTCCCTTTTGTTTAGGATGTGGCCCCACTTGTGGCCAGCTTTTCAGCCTTCTTCTTTTCCGCAAGTCCGTCAAGGAATGACTGGGCCTCGGGAGAAATGAATTCCCGGAACTTGAAACGCTCGCCAGGAGCCTCCGAAGTCCTCATTTCCTGTAGGCCTTCCATGCTCTGCTTTCCGATTTCCAGAATGCACGGAGTGTAGATCTGGATGTAGGTCGGCCCCACTTCTCGGGCGATAAGAACAGCCTGCTTGATGACCTTTTCCACAAGGCTGGGCTTGCTCGCCGTCATGATGGCGACATAGTCGCATCCCGACTCGCGCGCGATCTCGGGAAGACGCACCTTCTCAAACTTCTTGCCGACCGGAGCCATCTTTGCGAGGAATCCCTTCTGCATCAATCCGGATTCCTGCCCGCCAGTGTTGGCATAGAGCTCGTTATCAAAACAGATCGTGGTGAATCTTTCCTTCCGGAACCATGACTGAAGGGTCATGTCGAGACCAATATCGACTGTGGCGCCATCACCGGCCAGGACGATGACATCCTTGACCCTGTCCGGAAAACGGACGGCCAGGGCCCGCTTAAGGCCCGTCGCAATCGCGTTCTGGTTTCCGAAAAGCGAATGAATGTTGTGAACGGCTATCATCGGGAAGACCAGGCTCGTGCAGCCGGTCGAACCCACCATGACCGTATCTTCGGGGTTGGGGATGGAGGCCATGATATGACGAAAGGCAATCGACTCCGGGCAACCCGCACACAGGGAATGTTCCGCAATCAGCTCTGTCGCCGTCCCAAAGTCCTTCCATCCACGATTGGGGGAGTCGTAGGTCCCTGATTCCACAAGATCAAGATAATCTTGCGGCATGATATCGACAAATTCCTTGTTTATCTGGATTTTCTTACCCATGGACGAGCTCCTTATTCCGGCGGTGAGCCAGATGTTTTTCGATCTCCTCAACGATGATTTCCGGCGGCATGGTCATTCCGCCGGCGACGTGCGGGCCGGCCACGACCCGGCTGTTCCTGTCGATCGTGGACTTGATTTCCCGGGCAAGCCAACCGGCCACATTGAATTCAGGAACAAAAATATGCTTTGCATGCTCTGTTGCCTTACGAATTTCTTCCGTCGGGAAGGGGCGAAGGGTCTTTATCTTGACCAGACCAACCCGGACACCCTTGTCCCGGAAGAGCCGGATGGCTTCTCTGGCCTGGGAAACTGCCGTTCCTGAAGCAACCATGATGATTTCGGCGTCGGAGTTTTCCACCTCGATCAGCCCATCGAGAAGAGGGATCGTATGTTTTCTGGAGCGCTCGATAGCTGCTCGGATTTCAAGCTGCCAGCTGGCATGGGTCATATAGCTGATATAGTTTGACTTCATGACAAAAGGATCGCGCATCATACGGACAGGGGGAACCTCCATGTCCATGCAGACCACGGGGCTCCGATAGGGATCGTAATGGGGCAGGGCCATATCCTCGGGAGTCATCATGACCATATCCTTCGTATGCGTCACGAAGAATCCGTCGCAAATGACGCCGATGGGAAGATGCACCTCCGGCTGCTCCGCCACATAGTACCCTTTGAGCATGAAATCGAAGAGATCCTGGGCTGTCTCCGCATGCCACAGGAGCATGCCCGTCTCGAGCATGAAGGCAATTTCCAGCGTGTCCGGCTGGATGGTCAGGGGAGAATTCACGCCTCTGACCGTGAAGACGACCTGGATCGGAAGGCGGCTTCCGGCCCACATCGGGAAGTTCTCAAAGGCCCGAAGAGTTCCCGGGCCCGCCGTTGTCGTGAAGACACGGGCCCCACCAAAGGCCGCCCCGGCACACTGGCCCATGACGGCAAATTCCGACTCGCCGCGCATATAGTCACCGACATACCCTTCCGCAAAAAGCTCCCCCACGAGAGAAGAGGCTTCGGACTGGGGGGTAATGGGATAGGCCACCGAAAAGTCGACGCTGGCACGCCGGATCGCCTCGCGGATGACTTCCGAGCCTGTCAGGAATGAAGGCGTTCTGGGGGAAAGAAAGAACATCTCGTTCGGATCCGTGATCATCTGGGCCTTCTTGTTTCTCTGGCCGATCTGGGGAACCTTGGAATTTGTCGTTGTCGCCATGTCTCTACTCCTTAAGTATTGTGCTATCCGAAAAGGACCTGTCATCGCAACCGGAAGCAGACAGTCCCTCATTTCTCGGGAGGCCCGGTTGATCCATTGAGCATATCCGCAAGGGACGCCGACAGAGCAAAGCTCCTGCCACGTCCGCGAATCAAAGACCTGCTGAACATCAGCGACCCGGACACATCCCCCAGGCCCTCCGTGAACCGAGAGGCATCGGAGAGCAAGCAGCCAAAATTACGGCCTGACCAGGAATCCGGAAGATCCTCACTGATCCGACCAGAACGACAAGGGGGGAACGGTCTGTCAATTTTAAAGGCTGGAACCCGCTAAAGTCAAGGAACCCTCGAGAAATCCGGACAGAATCCTTCCCTTCTCCGTAGGGATCCTTCCTTTAGAGAAAAGCCAGACCCTGAACATACCGGGACTCGTCAAATGCGTCGCTTTTCCGAACAGATTCAAAATAAAGCTTCCCGTACCAGCCCATCAGCAAATGGAGCGCCTCATGCTCGCTTTCCCCTCTCTCCACAAGGTGAAGGTAGGCCTTCTTCACCTCGGCAGGAACCCCTTGCCGGACCTGGCGTCCGATGATCAGGTGGAGGGCAATGTGGACAAAAGGGTTAATCATCTGACCTTCGATTTCGAGAGGGCGAGCCGGGTCCAATCCCGGATCGTTCCAGACCCCGGCGAGCTCAGGGTGCATCTCGAGAATCTCCACGATATCCCGGTCATCCCCCGAAAGGTCTCCCTCCCGGGCAATCTGCCGGATATGGTCCAAAAGGTCCGCATCAAAAAGCATCTTCCCTCTCCAGCATCTTCAAATTTGCCTCAGGGGGTTTCCGTCACGTGGATCCTACGTCCCCTCGTCCCCATTCCGTAGACATTCACCACCTTCTTCCCCTGACGCAGATGATATGTTTCCCAAGCCGGAGAAACCCCGTTGAAGGAGGCTGTCGGATCCTCTCCGGCGGCCTTGAAATAATCCGGGTAGGTCAACCCGGCATCCCACACATCCTCAAGAAGGCAGCCCGTGACAAAGCCTGCCCCCGAGAGAGAGATTCCTTTCAGGATCTCCTGAATTTTTTCAGGATCATTAATTTCCACGGGATCCATTACCTCTACCGGTTCCTCCTGTTTTCAGACCCTTTTTCCTGCATCACGATCCATGCCGCAGTATTCCTTAAGAAAGGCGTATGCCTCAAGAATTTCGCGCATCCGACCCTCTTGGCTTCTGTCTCCTGAACGCATGTCCGGATGCATTTCCTTCAATAGAGAACGGACTTTTTTCCGTATCTCTTCCCATTGGGACGACTCTGGGACTCCCAAAGTCCGGCAGGCTGCCCTAAGACGATCTTCCCGCTTTTTGCCGGGAGCTTGTTCATCACCCCCCGCTCCCATCCTGAAAAACTTTTCCCAGGGAAAGGCAGCCCGTTTTCGTCGGGGCCGATTCCGGAGAAGACTGTCCAGCTCTTCAAAGCGGTCCTCGAGAAATTCGGACTTCCTGGCAATCTTGGCCAGACCGGGGCGTGAGGTTTCCCTCGCGATCTCGTCCAAAAGTCCGCTGAAAAGGCGATCCAGTTCGGCGAATCTCTCCTCCATTTCTCCGAAGCCGCCCACGGCCCAGTCCAGCTCGAGCGAGCGTTCGATCGAGAACCAGGAAGACTCCTGGCAGCGGCACACCATGCGCTCTATGTGGCCGGCCAATTCCCGCCTGATCTCCTCGGGAGTCCTCTCCATGTGGCGTGCTCCGTCCCCGATATTGTCGATGTCAAAAAACTGGGAGTTTTTATTCTATAGCCACAGGCAGGGATGATCAAATGGATTTTCATGAACAAGTTTGCATTAAAACAAAATCTGTGGGACAATGAGTCTGCCTGCTCCCTTCAAAGGGCCAGGAGGATCCGCTGACGATTCCACCCTACTTAAGCATAAGAAAGGAAATGACTATGAACGTTGTCCCCAGGATGTCACTTAAAAAAACCTTTGGTTCGGCCCTTTTCGCCCTGTCCGTCCTGACTCTGCCCCTTGCCGGAATGACCCAGGCCTCGGCGGCTTCCTACAAGATCGGCCACAGCGATCCCTCAGGACTTTACAAAATCGATCCCGACCACACCTCGGTCACCTTTACGGTTGGCCATGCGGGGGTTGCCACGGCGGTAGGACGTTTCGACAGAATCAAGGGCCATTACAGGCTCGACCCCGGAAAGACCGATGTTCTTGTCGAGATCGCCACCAAAAGCATAGACACGAATCACCCCATGCGGGACAAGGATCTGAGAGGTCCGGATTTTCTTGATGCCAAGACTTTCCCGACCATCCGGTTCGTGGCCACTCACTACAAAAAAACGGGAAAGAATTCAGGGATCCTGACCGGAAAACTGACCCTTCACGGAAAGACCCGTCCCTTCTCCCTCAAGATCCGTGAAGTGGGAGCTGCCGATGTATCGGCCCTTCCAAAGCCCTGGGGCGGATATCTGACCGGCTATGACGCCGAGGGCAGCCTCCGGAGGAGTGACTTCGGTGTCACGACCTACCCGGGGATGATCGGTGACACGGTCCATCTCTATATCAGCCTCGAAGGCATCCGGATCAAAAAGTAACGAAAAAATGACAGGAAGGACCGGGAGGGAAGGAAAATCCCGCATATCCCGGTCCGCACTGTTTCACCCTGACGCCCGGGATGGCAAACCCATGGAATCATTCTCGATAACTCCGGCCGTCGCCCTGATGCGTCCGGCCCTCCTTCCGTTTATTCTGGTCCTCCTCCTTCTCATGGGTGCGAGACTTCTTCCCGAAAAATGGCGCTCGACGGCCCTTCTTCCAGATCTTGTCGTCATGGCGGGAATCCTTTTCCTCTTCGACCTCTTCGACCCTGCCGCAATCCGCCATTTCTTTAATCCGAACCGCCCGATGGACTGGATTCCCCTCCTGGCCACCTCCACCTTTGCCTTGAGGGCCATTCTTCCGCGGACACCCTCTCTCCTTTCCGAGACAGGAATCCTGCTTGTGTCCCTGGCAATTCTGACCCTTCCGCTTCTAAGACAGGTCCCCCTGGAAAAAGGAATGATCTCCCTCCTCCTGACTTTTACGCCATGGATCGCAATCCGGGCCCTTTATCCCGCCGACGCCCGACAGGGGATCGACGCGACCTATCTTCTTCCGCCCTTCTTCACGGCAGCGGCATTCTCCTTCATTTCACCGCTATCGGGCAGCCTGCTCCTTGGGCAACTTTCAGGCGGTCTCGCCGCTCTCTTCGGCGCCATGGCCCTGGCTTCCTGGGCAGGAGGAGTCCGGGTCTCCGCGATCGAATCCGGATGGGTGCTGGGGGCCCTTCTTCTGATCGGACTTGATTATGTGGAGATCTCTTTAAAAGTCATTTTATGTCTTGCGGGGGCTTTGATGGTCGGGGCCGTGGCGGGAAGATTGTCGAATCGCATCCGGGGGATCGGTGGATGGAAAAGGGCCGCTTTCGTGGGGGGGTTCACCGCACTGCCGCTTGTCGCGGCAATTGTTATCACCCTGAGTGATCTCAAAAACCAGGGGGGAGGATATTGACGAAGACAAAGACTCATTCATCCGCCGCCGCGCAACCCGAAGAAAAAGCCGATGGCCGCTCCAACCGCAGAGGCCGCCGCGGCAA
>JAJZGM010000240.1 GCA_021828525.1 Nitrospirota bacterium
CCCGGCCCCGGACCTCCCCCGTCGTCTCAGGGACCGGACAGGCTTTCGGCCAGGAGGTCAAGCTCCTCGGGCGTTCCCTTGTCGAGAACGGCGATCCAGTCGAGGCCCGTGCGCTCGACGAAGGAGCGGAAATCCTCCCCATTGTGGCAGGCGCTCTCGTAGAAGGCAAGAAGCCGGGTCAGAAAGGGCGCCACCTGGTCCTTGAGAAGCTTCACCCCGGTCCGGCGGTTGACCGACAGGGCCCCCGTCATCGATCCGCCCAGCAGAAGCTCGAAGCCGTCCTCAGTCCCGTGGTCTCCGTTCTTTCCCTGGATTCCCGTAAGGCCGATGTCGGCGATCCGCATCTGCCCGCAATCGTTGGGGCAGCCGGAGAGATGGATGTAGGGGACGGAGGGAAGAGAGGGAAATCGCGCCTTGAGGGTCTCGGATAATCGTGCCCCCAGCTCCTTCGTCTCGGCCAGGGCAAGACGGCAGAAGGTCTTTCCGGTGCAGGAGACGGTCCGGGCGTCGAATCCGGGGGCAAGGGAGAGGCCCGCCTCCCGCGCCCCGGAGGAAAACTCTTCCGAGCGCTCTTTTGAGATCCCGGAGATGACAAGGTTCTGCTGGGGTGTCAGACGGATCTCCCCGGTCCCGAAGGTCTCCGACAGGGTGACGATCCGGGCGATCCGATCCGGGTCCAGGACTCCCTGGGCCACGGAGAGCCCCGCGAAAAGGCGGCCGTCCCGTTGGGGGTGGAGCCCCAGGTGGTCCCGCCCCGAGCGTCCGATGAAGGACTCCGGGACGACCGGGGCAAGCTCCGGCAGGGCGTGGCCCAGAAGACGCTCAAGTTCGGCGGCGAAGGAGGATACGGTCCATCCGTGCTCCAGGAAAAGAAACTTCAGGCGAGCCCGCTCCCGACTTTGGCGAAGCTCATCTCTGTCCCGAAAGAGGGTCGCGATGGCCAGGAGGGAGGGAACGACCTCCTCCGGGGAAAAGAAGCGGGGAAGCAGAAGGGAGAGGTGAGGGCGCGTGGCAAGTCCGCCCCCGACCCGCATGGCGTATCCCGGACCATGGTCGGGGTGGGTCACCGGGAGGATCCCCACGTCGTTGATTTCGGGGTAGGTGCAGCCGCAGGGGCAGCCGGCGAAGGTGATCTTGAACTTCCTGGGCAGATTGTAGAAAAGGGGGTTCCCGTTCAGGGCGGCGTTGATCTCGAGGAGAAGCGACCGGTCCATGGACCGTTCTTCGCTCGCAAGATCCGAGACCGGGCAGGAGGTGATGTTGCGCGTGTCGTCGCCGCAGGCCCCCTGCGTGGTGAGGCCCACGGCGAAGAGACCTTCGAAAAGGGGGCGGAGGTCCTGGGGACGAACCCAGTGGAGCTGGATGTTCTGGCGGACGGTGATGTCGGCGGTTCCCCGGGCATATCTTCGGGAGAGCTCTCCGATGGCCGAAAGCTGGGAGGTCGTCAGGCGCCCCCCGGGAATGCGGATTCTCACCATGAAAAAGTCGCTTCCCCCTCCCCGCACTCCCAGGCCATCCCCCTGGGGGTAGACTCCCCACCACCGGGTCCGGACGTCGAGGTCCTCCCGGGCCATTCCCCCGGGACCCCGGTCGGCTCCTTCCAGAATCTCCGCAAGGATCTCCCAGGGATTGGCCGATCCCTTGATCCGTTCATGGCGGGCGACCTTTGATTCCGCGATTTTGTTCTCCACCCTTCCCCCTTTATAGTTATTAAATTAATAACTATATAACATAAACAAAAACCGCTGTCAATGGGGAGATCCCCTTCGTCCCGATGGAGTGAACCAATCCCCGTCCGGAGGGGCGGAAAGCGCCGGGAATCTGGCAAATCATGACGAATCTTTCTTGACTTTTGGGGCCTGTTTTAGGATAGTGGGAGGACAATTGGATCAGAATGCATCTTCCATCGGGGAATCAAGGAGTCAAGGGATACGGGTGTCTAAGTTTTTTATGGCGAGGGTTCGCCACGAGGACCGCAACTGGTGGCGGGGTCTGACCTGCGTCTCCCGACTTTTCTCTCATGGAGCCGGATCCTTGCCGGCCTTTGGGCCGGGCCTCCCCCTTCTTCTCCTCGCGATGGGATTTTTTGCCGCTTGCGGCAATCCCCCCTCCAATTCGAACAACATCAACTTCCCTTACGGGATGGCGGTTTGCTCGACGGCCACCTGCAATGTTTCACCCAATCCTCCGTCCGGATCGACCGCCACCGCTCAGTTTGCCGCCGTTACAAGTTACGGGACACGCCAGATCCTGATATTTTCCTCCGGAAACCCTTCGGATCCCTACGGGTTCCAGATCTCCAACAATTCTCTTGCCCCCACCGCCTATCTCTACAATTCTCTCCAGGGACCCGACGGCCTCCTGATCTCCACCCAGGGATTCACGGCAAATGGCTATACCTGTCCGGCCCCCGTCCTGTATGGATCCGACGGGATCGGAAACAAGATCGGGATCTGGTGCGCCTTCAACCCGGCCAATACGGCAAATCCCGCCCCCACGATCACGATCACCGCAAGCGCTCTTTCCTCACCCGAAGGAATGGCCCTCGACTGGGTGAAGGGGAGCGGGACACCC
>JAJZGM010000241.1 GCA_021828525.1 Nitrospirota bacterium
CATTCTGTCAGGCTTCATCTTCGACATCCATTCGATGCCTCTCTTCATCCGGGTCATCACCCACATCATTCCGGCCTCCTACTTCGTGACCATTCTTCAGTCCGTCTTCCTGGCCGGGGACATTCCGGGGGTGATCATTCCCAACGCGATCGCTCTCTTTTTCTTCTCACTCTTCCTGTTCACCCTTCTGGTCAGGATCAGCCGAAAGAGGATCATTTGAAAGCGCTCGTCATCCGAATTCTGCGCCTGGCCCAGAAGGAGTTCCTGGCCCTTCTCCGGGACAAGAAGTCCCGGATGGTCCTGATCGTTCCGCCCCTCGTCCAGCTCATCATCTTCAGCTATGCGGCGACCTTCGATTTAAACCACATCTCCTATGCTGTCTGGAACGAGGACCCGGGACTCTATTCCCGTCAGCTTCTGGCCCGATTTTCCGGCTCCACCAACTTCCGGCTGATGAAGGCCGTGGGCTCCGAAGGCGAGGTCCGCTCCCTGATCGACAACCGGAAGGTCCTTCTGGTCCTGCACATCCGCAGCACCTTCAGCCGGGACCTTTTGGCCGGACGCCAGGGAACGGTCGAAGCCCTTTTGGATGGGCGCCAGAGCAATACCGCCATGATCCTCATGGGCTATGTCCAGACCATCGTCCAGGGATACAACGACGACTTCGTGGCCCAGAACGGCCTGACCCCGCCGATTGCGCCCCTCTCGATCCGGGCGTGGTACAATCCCAATCTCAAGAGCCGATGGTTCATCGTTCCCGGCATCGTGGGCCTTCTGACCCTGGTGGTTTCCCTTCTCGTCACAGCCCTTTCGGTCGCCAGGGAGAGGGAGGACGGGACCTTCGACCAGCTCCTGGTGACCCCCCTGCGCCCCTTCGACATCATCATGGGAAAGATCCTCCCCGGCTTCGTCATTGGATTTGCCGAATCCACGGCGATTGTCCTGGTGGGGGTCTTCCTCTTCCATGTCCCGCTCCGGGGATCCCTTTTCGCCCTCTACCTCGGAATCTTTCTCTTCACCCTCTCAGGGCTCGGTGTCGGACTCATGATCTCCTCCCTTGTCTCGACCCAGCAGCAGGGCCTTCTGGGAGCCTTTCTCTTTCTCGTTCCCTCCATCATCCTCTCAGGCTTTGCAACCCCGATTGCCAACATGCCGGTCTACATCCAGGACATGACCCTCCTGAACCCTCTCCGGTACTTCCTCGTCATCCTTCGGGAGGTTTTTCTCCAGGGAGCCGATGTCCGGATCCTTCTTCCCGAATACGGAGCCCTTGCGGCCATCGGCCTGGGCTCGCTCCTTCTGGCGGGGCACTTCTTCCGGAAGAGAATCGGATGACGACAGACCCCTCTCTCTTTTTCGAAGACTATCTCTTTGAGGTTTCCATTCGGAACGGCCAACCCATCCGCTTCCGAATCCGGCTAGCGGAAACAGAGGGAAGGGAAACCTCCGGCAACGGGGATTCCCTCCCCTTTTTTCTTCGGCAGCTCGTGGAAGGGGTGTTCCGGGGAGAGCTCGCCTACTGTGGGCCACTTCCGCCCGGTCTGTCGGACTTTGCGCTGAGTGTTCTGGAGGAAACCCGGAGAATTCCCTTCGGAGAAACAATCACCTACGGAGAGCTGGCAAAAAGGATCGGAAGACCCCGGGCGGCCCGGGCGGTCGGAGGGGCGCTTGGAAGAAATCCCCTGCCTCTTCTGATCCCCTGCCACCGTGTGGTGGGACTGGGAGGGGCATTGACAGGCTATTCTGAGGGAGTCGGGATCAAGGAAGCTCTGCTGGCCTGGGAGAAGGCTTTGATCGCTCCCTGACCACACGGGTTCCGGAGAGGCAATCGTGGAGGGCCATTCTTCGGTCATTGGTCAGGGCAGGAAGAAAACCCAGGCCCAGGGTCAGGACGGATCCCCCGAAGGCCAGCGTCCTCCCCAGGGCCTTGCCAAGGCCGATCCTGGAGCGCTCCGGCTCATCAGACTCCCGGACGACGGTCAACCCGAAAACGGATTCTCCCGGTGTCTCGGAGGAGATGGCCCAGAAAAGAAAAAAATAGAGGAAGAGTCCGGCCAGGAGTCCGGCCGGATGGAAGGGGGAGGCGGCCCATTGGCGGACCGGATCGAATGGGTCATCGGGATCGGTTCCCGAGAGGATTTCCCTTCGGAGAAGATAGAGACCCGCCTCGGAAAGAAAGATGGCCATGAAAAGATCGAGCCAGAAGGCCAGAATGCGTCGAGCGATCATTCGGGAGTCCTTTTCATCAATGCCGTGTCCCTCTCTTGGGACAAAAGGGAGGCCACGACAACAGGGGCCAGCCGCCCGGGAAGGATTCGATTTCCGAGGCTCGTGCGGCTCCCGTTTCCGGTTTTCTCGAAATCCCGGAAGAGTTCCCGTTCCCGGTCGGACCATCCTCCTTCCGGCCCTGTCACCGCAAGGAGTTTCTCCTTCCCGGCCCTCCCCCACGCCAGAACCTCCCGAAGAGAGGGGGCCGAAGGCTCTTCGTCGAAGAAGAGAACGAAGGCCCCCTCCCGATTCCCCAAAAGGCCGGAGAGGGAAGAGGGGGCCTCAAGCCGCATCCGGTCAGCGCG
>JAJZGM010000242.1 GCA_021828525.1 Nitrospirota bacterium
GGACAGAAGGGTTTCGGTCCGGGCGAGAAGGCCCGTCCGCCACCGGTCTTTCCGCTCTCCTTCCGGCTCCCGGTCGACACGATCGCGCAGGATCTCCCCTTCCCCCCGGGTGACGGCCACCATCATCCGGCAGCAGGCGGCGCACCCGGCCGAGCAGGACATGTGGCCGGAGACGCTCTCGCCCACCCGGTCGACAATCCGGTAGATCTCCCGGAGCATCGAAAGAGCCTCCCCCGGGGAGATCCGGTCTTTCGCCTCCCCGATCCGCTCCTCGATCCTTCCGAGAGCCGCAAGGGAGTCCCGGTAGAGCGACGGAGAAAGGGTGAAGGTCTCCCCCCGCACATTGCTATATGTCAGATCCCGGACAAGGGGGTCATCGGTCATCTCCCGTCTCCTGGTATTTCCGGCGGCTTCTCTCCCTCCGGGCTCCCGGAAGAGAGGGACGGGGGGACGGGGGGAGGAAAGATCCGCGTCCGGTCCTTTTCAAGAGAGATCGCCCGGATCCGGCCGTTTTTCTCCGCCAGGTAAAGGGTTGTCTCCATCACCGGGGGGGAACCCGGGGCGGGCTCCCCGTCAAGGGAGCGCTTTTCCAGGATCTTGCCTGTCGCAAGATCCAACAGGAGGAGCCGGTCCCGGAGGGGGAGGAGATACAGGAGTCCCGCGACCGTTCCCGAACTTTCAGGCTCGGCCGGGAGTCCGACCGACCAGAAGAGATGTCCGGAAGGGATGTCCACCGCGAGCGCCCGGCCGAGGATCGGGGAGGCAGCCACCGCCGTCTGGCCGGCCACAACGGGACCCGTTTCCCCCTCGTAGACTCTGGCAAAGGAGGGAAGGTCCGGAGGCTCAACCTGAGATTCGGTCACCCTGTCCTTCTTCCGGGCAAAGGGGAACTCATGAAAAATGTGTCCGGTCACGGCGGAGGCCGTGGCGAGCCGTTCGCGGGGAAGGCCCTTGTCGACGGAGAGAAAGAGGGTCACAAGACGCATCGCCCCGAAGGCCGGGGTGGGGGTAAAGAGGACAAGACGTTCGGTGGGGGGGGTGGTGAGGGCCCAGACTGTCCGCTTTTTTTCGGGCCAGAGGGCGACAAGCTTCGTGGGCCCTTCGAGGGAGAGCCACAGCCAGTGATGGACGTAGAGGGGGGAGGACCATCCTGCGGAGGAGCGGAGGGGCATATCGATGACCTTCCGCTCCCGGACCACCGAATAGCCGGCGAGATGGCCATTTCCGGTGGCCACCCAGATCTTTCCGTCGGCCAGGACCGGGCTGCCCAGGACCGGCCCCGGAACGGGCGCCGTCCAGAGAATCTTTCCCGAGAGGAGGGAGAGGGCATAGAGATGGCCGGATCCTGCTCCCCGGCGGATCTTGCGGGTCTGGGCATACCCCATCATGTGGGGGGCGGTGACGTAGGGGAAGCCGCTTGCGACATAAAAAGCGTTCTGGTCCGCCACGCCGGAGGCCCGGACGGACTCGGGAAGGCGCACATGCCAGAGGGTCGTCCCGGTCACGGCGTCGAGACAGAGGACCTGGCCCCGGGTCGAGGTGAGAAGAAGACGCCCCCCGGCCAGAACCGGCTGATGGGCAAAACGGTAGTCCAGGGCCAAAAGCGGGGTAGTTCCGAAGTTCAGTTCCCATTCG
This sequence comes from Nitrospirota bacterium, assembly GCA_021828525.1. Lineage (GTDB taxonomy): Bacteria > Nitrospirota > Leptospirillia > Leptospirillales > Leptospirillaceae > UBA4572. Next base: position 1,636 of record JAJZGM010000242.1, read on the forward strand.
ACGGGAGAAACCGGTTTTTGTGGGATCCGGGGGATCCGCCTGTTCTCATTCCCCGGGGAGGGGGCGGCGAAAAAGGGATTTCTCGTCTCGCCTCCTCCTTCCTGGCTCCACTGGCGGGGCCCGAAGTCCGGCCGGACCGGCTTGCCTGGAAGGGATTTTCCGGGAGCCGCCTCGCCCGCCACAATTGACCGGAGGGTCGATCCGCTCGGAAATCCCAGGGGGCCGTTCCCGGATCCGGAGGCGTCCTCCGACCAGCCCGGAAGAGGGATCATCAGGGTCAACAAAAATCCCGAAAAAAGGAGGGCCGCCGTACGAGCTTGCCCTGGATTCCGTCCTTTCCCGTCGGTCATCTCGGTCCCTTCTCCTGTCTCAGACGCCCAAGCCTCCTTCTTTCTTGTCGGACTATTTTAACGGAATCGACAGAAGATCACGAGCGGCCCCGGGAGAGGACTCTGGCGCGGATCACTCCCGGGCCCGGGAAATCGCCAGGGCGACTTTTTCGATGGCCCGGGACAGGGTCCTGTCGAGAAAGGCGATCGACTGTTCCTTGAGTCCCGGGGGATGGACCCCGTCTTTTTCCCGGGCGCTCCCCTCGACGCCGGTCCAGACAATGCGCCCGCTCCGGGTGTCGATCAGCCAGAGATGAAGGGAGGCCTGGGCCGAGAGGGAGGCTCCCGCGTTCATGTCCAAAGTCGAGATCATCCCGGCGAAGTTGATCCGCGGATGGTCGAGCTGGAACTGGTAGTCGAGGATGGCCCCGCACAAAACAAGGGCCCGGCGGGGAGAGCCGGTCACCCGAACCTGCGGGTGGTCCCGGGATCCCCGGATATGGCAATGGAGGGTGGGCGCATAGTCGACATTCATCCCATCGCTTCTGAACTGGGAGACGAGAGCCTTCGTGACATGCTCCGGAATGTTCTGGGGGGTG
>JAJZGM010000243.1 GCA_021828525.1 Nitrospirota bacterium
ATAGAGCTTCTTGAATATGGGAATGTGGATGAGAAGCTCCTCGACCATCCGCAGAAGCTTGCGCCCGATCACATTGGTGGCGAAGACGCCGACCACGAAGATCAGGACCAGGAGCACGGCCACACCGAGACCTGGAATGGAGCGGCCCGTCAGGAGAGTCACGACCGGGTCCAAAAGGGAGTCGAGAAAGATGAAAATCCGGTAGAGGATATAGGCAGACAAGGCCACCGGCAAAACAATGAGCAAGCCGGTGATGAACTGCGTCCTTAGCGTGGTCCTGATTCTGTCACCGCTTGACTGGATCCACCCCAAATGGGCCCCCTTCAGAATTTTCCCGAAGCCTGAGATATCTGATTATCGTACCCATTTTTCGATCCATTGGGCAAGCCTAACGCACCCAGTGGTCAATGGCCGTATGAAGGGCCACCCGCTCTTGTCCCTCCCGGAAGACAATGGCGGGTTCCCGGTGGCTCTTCATCTCTGCCTTCCAGATGGGCACATACCGGGCCGAGACAAAGTCCACGAGGGCTCCCCGACGATCCCGGGGCAGCCGGTCCCATCCCGGTCCAACGTGAATCCGCAGGATTTCCCCTTCAAAACGAAGGGAGGCGGAGAGGAGAACCGGATCTTCTCCCGACCGGAATCGGAGGTTGGCGGCCTTCAGAATCGCTCCTGCCTTTTCCCGGAGGGCCGATTCCCGTATCTTAAGACCCTGCCGCCCAAGGGAGCCGGAGGCCGGTCCCGAGATCCGCACCATCGTGACGACGAGGGAGACCAGAAGAGCTCCTCCCAGGACAATGATGACCACCTTTTTCCCCACAATCCCTCCCGCGACAGGTTGCAGTTCTTCGGCTGCAAAAGACTTTCCCCGAATTTTTATTGTATCATCTGGAGGAGAGCGATGCCGATGCTCTCTGACAACCCTCATCCTTTGGAGCCACGGGAGATGTCCAGACCTCGTTTTTCCCGACATGTCTGTCTTTCATTCCTGCTATTGGGCCTTCTCCTTATTTGCGGGCCCTCCATCCTTCTTGCGGACTCCCGCAGCCACCGTTATTACCCGAGCACAAGCCCCCAGTTCGCCTCCCAGCTGGAGATCGAGACAGTCTCCCTGCTATTCAGAAACAACAACATTCTCGTCTCCGACACTCGTCACACCCTGATTTTCATGAATGCCAGCGGGCTCCGTGAAATCGTTCCCCAGGCCTCCGAAGGCGGCAGGTTCCAGACCATTCCTGTTGAATCAGGACAGGCCGTGGTTGTTGCAGGGAACACCCATACCGCTCCCGTTTCAACCTCAGTCCCCGGTCCGGCCCTCTCTGCCGGCCTTGTCCCCCTCTCCGTCGCCGAATCCGGAAACCTCGTCTATCTCGCCGATGGCAGCGGCAGAATCGAAGCGCTGAATCTCACCTCAGAACCGCAGGACGTGATCCTCATCCCTGACTCCCGGGTCCGGATCAATGCAGGAGCTCATATCTCCAAGTTGCTGAAGAGATCCCCGACCATGGGAAAACTTCTGGGAATGGCCACCACCCTTCCCCTCGAGCCGGGATACCTGTCCGCCATCGCCGGCGGGGGAACCCAATCCCTCGGATCACAGCCCATCGACGGTCTTCGGGCCCGGATCAGTCCGATCGCCCTTTCCGCCAACCATGACGGACTCTTCATCGCAGGAGAGACCGGACACATCCTCTACCTGAACAACACGACCGGGCCCCGCCCTGTTCCTGTCAGGGAAGGCCGGTCCCTCCGGCAGGTGATTGTCCGGCCAGGTCAGATATTTCTGGCGGCCAGCCGGGACGACGAATCCGACCCGAGGCCAGGAACTGATCCTGTCCCGGCCCTCGCATCGACGATGAATCCCATCACCATCGTGGCAAGCGGCAATCGCCTCTTCACCGCCGACCAGGGGGGGGAGATTTTCGAGATCAACCTCTCCCAAGCCCCTCTTCCGCTCCCGGACAACGACGGAGATGGCCAACCTCGGGTTCTCGACCCGGGAATGGCGATCCGGATCGCGGGAGGCGGAACCCATCTTGTCCAGGGGACGCCTCTTCCTGCCCTCCAGGCCATGCTCCGACCTCGCTCCCTGGCCTATGATCCCCAGGGAATCCTCTACACCGGAGACATCGAGACCACTCTTGAAGCCGGACGCGTTCTCGCCATCAATGTCTCCGATCACCCGATCCTGCTTCCCGTCATGAAACATGGCACCTTCAGGAAAGTCCGTCTTCTCCCGGGGAAAATCCTTTCCGTGGCCGGAAATTCCCGACGCCAGCCCGTCGCCCCCACGGAACCGACTCCGGCCGGAGACGTCGGGATCGAACCGGTCCAGCTTTCCTACCGGAATGGCCTTCTGGCCATCGGGGACCTTTTGGGGTCGATCGATCTCATGAACATGACCTTCCGGAACCGGCGCGCCTTCCCGAATGACCGGCAAAAGTCCCTGATTCTTCCTCCCGGAACCATTCTGTCCCTGATGGGCAACGGATTCGGGTCATCCGAAAAGCCGAGCGACGAGGTTCCCTGAATCAGGAAGTTTTCCCGAAATCTTCGAAGGG
>JAJZGM010000244.1 GCA_021828525.1 Nitrospirota bacterium
AGATCAAGAACCGTCTTGGAATCCTGGGACTATGACCATGAGCGGATCCGACAATCCTGAAAAATTCTCTCCGGCCCCCCATCCGAAACCCCGGATCTCTGTCCTGAAGCTCGCCTCCTGCGACGGGTGCCAGCTCGCCTTTCTGGGACTCGGGGACAAGCTCCTCGACCTTGCGGGCCTGGTCGAGATCGTCCACTTTGCCGAAGCGGGTCCCCTGGGCCCCCTGACCGACCTCGACATCACCTTCATCGAGGGAAGCCTTTCGACCCCGGAGGATCGTGACCTGGTGCTCTCGGTCCGGAAGGAGAGCCGGTTTCTCGTGACGATCGGGGCCTGCGCGACCTCCGGGGGAATCCAGGCCCTCAGAAACCTCGCCTCCGGCCCTCTCCTCCCCTCCCTCTACCCCTCCCCGGAGGTCATCGACTTTCTTGACCTGTCGACCCCCGTCGCGTCTTTAGTCCCGGTCGACCTCGAGCTCTGGGGGTGTCCGGTCACCGGCGAGCAGATCCTTGAGGCCCTCCGCTCCCTTCTCTTTGGGGCTCTTCCCCCCGCCCAAACCGACAAGGTCTGTCTTGAATGCAAGCGACGGGGGATTGCCTGCGTGATGGTCACGAAACAAATCCCCTGCCTGGGTCCCGTGACTCTCACGGGATGCGGCGCCCTCTGTCCCTCCTTCGACCGGGGATGCTATGGATGCTTCGGTCCGGCCGAAAACCCGGAGACGGCCCCTCTCGCCCGGAGGTTCTCCGGTCTCGGACTCGCGCCCCCCGAGATCGCCCGGCGCTTCCTCTTCATCAACAGCAACGCCCCGGCCTTCCTGAAGGAAGGGTCGCGTTGGCAGGAAGGGGATCCCCATGAGTGAGGACCGGCTCATTCGCATTCCGGTCATGGCCCGTGTGGAGGGGAAAGGCGCCCTTGAGATCACCCTTCGGGAGGGGCGGATCGGAGAGGTTCGCCTTCGCATCTTCGAACCCCCCCGCCTCTTCGAAAAAATTCTCGAAGGACGGGAATTCCGGGAGGTCCCCGACATCGTGGCCCGGATCTGCGGCATCTGTCCCGCCGCCTACCAGATCACCTCAGTCCTGGCCATCGAGAACGGGTTCGGGATGGTCCCGGGAGAGGAAATCGCCCGGTTTCGGAGGATCCTGGCCTGCGGAGAGTGGATCTCAAGCCACAGCCTTCATATTCATCTTCTGGCTGCCCCGGACTTTCTGGGTTACCCGGATGCGATGGAGTGGGCCCGTCATGATCCCCAAACCCTCCGGCGGGGCTTTGAACTCCATGCCATCGGCAACGCCCTCATGTCTCTCCTGGGAGGACGGCCGGTCCATCCCGTCGGAGCCTGTGTCGGGGGATTTTTCCGGTTCCCCTCCCGTGAGGAGACAAAGGCCCTGGCAGAAAGGATCCGCGCCTCTCTCCCCCTGGCCTCGGGCCTCGTGCGATGGGCGGCCTCCCTTGATTATCCGGAAAGCGACCGCGCCTTTATGTCGGTCTCCCTTCAAGGCTCCGGAGCCTATCCCATGAACGAAGGACGCATCGTCTCGGACCGGGGCCATGACCTCGATCCGGCCGAGTTTGAGTCCCGGATCCGGGAATTCCAGGTTCCCCACTCGACGGCCTTCCACAGCCTCCTCGACGAAGAGACCTACTTAGTCGGTCCCCTGGCCCGCCTGAACATTCACGTTGGCAAGATCCCGGGCGACATCCTGTCGGACCTCGTCCCCTCGGGAATCCGCTTCCCAAGCTCCAACATGAACCATAGTCTTCTGGCCCGGGCCATCGAAATCCACTATGCCCTCAAGGAGGCCCTCTCCCTTCTGGAGGGGCCTCGCTCCTACGGGCCGTCCCTTGTTCCCGCAGAGCCGAAGGAAGGGACCGGGATTGCCGCCACGGAGGCGCCCAGGGGCATCCTCTGGCACCGCTATGACCTCTCCGACGACGGCCTCGTCCGGAAAGCCAGGATCATCCCTCCGACCAGCCAGAACCAGTCCATGATGGAGGCCGACCTCCGGGAATCCCTCGAGAGGGCCGGACTCGACCTTCCGGAGGAGGCTCTCAGGAAAGAAGCGGAACGGATCGTCAGAAACTATGACCCCTGCATCTCCTGTGCCACTCATTTTCTGGACCTGACCGTCCACCGGGACGATCGGTGACGATCCGGATCGACATCCTAGGGATCGGCTCCCCTTTTCACCAGGACCAGACAGGCCGGAGTCTTGTCGAAGGGATGCGACGGGACGGATTCTCTTCCGGAATCGCGGGCGTCGAATTCGCCTTCCGGTCCCTGGACCGACCGGGGTGGGGGCTTCTCGAATTCCTCCGGGAGACGGAGCATGCGATCCTGGTGGACGCGATGGTCTCCGGAAGAAGACCGGGGTCGGTCTGCCGGCTCGACATCAACAACCTTCCCTTCTTCTCCCGAACGCTCACCTCCCATGAGGTGGGCCTTCTGCCCGTTCTTGCCCTGGGGCGATCCCTAGGTCTCATTCCCCGATGGATGATCCTCTATGGAATCGAGATCGTTCCCCCGCCGTTTCCGGATCCCGCCACACCCCGGGAGC
>JAJZGM010000245.1 GCA_021828525.1 Nitrospirota bacterium
CACCCGAATTGGGTGAAGAACTCTCCCAGAACCCCGTGCATCATGGCCATAGGGGCAAAAACCGCCACGATGGAAAAGGTGGTGGCCAGCACGGCGCGTCCGATTTCTCCCACACCGAACCTTGCCGCATCGGCAGGGGACTCCCCCATCGACCGGTGCCGGTTGATGTTTTCGAGTACAACAATTGCATCATCGATCAGGATCCCGACGACCAGGGAGAGCCCCAGCATCGTCAGGTTGTTGAGAGTGAAATGGAACAGTTCAAGAAGAGGAAAGGTTACAAGCACCGAAGCCGGAATGGCGAGGGCCGCGACACCTGTTTCTCTTAGGTTTCCCAGAAATAATAGAATGACCAGAACCGCCAGAACGGCTCCCAGGACAAGAGTTTCCACGAGCTCCCTGTTGTTTTGCCCCACGGGAACCGAACGGTCCATCCGGATGGCCGGACTGAAATCAGGAGGGACGGGAGAGAATCCGGGTTTGCCGGTCCGGACTTCTGAAAGAAGCGCATGGATCCTTCGGGAGACCCGGATGAGATTCGCTCCGGAGGAGGGGTAGACCTTGAGGGCGATGGCCGATTTTCCCTCAAATCGAAAGATTGAGTCGGTCCTGGCTGGTCCCTCGGAGATTTTGGCAAGGGAGCCCAGGGGGATGGTTTGTCCGGATTGAAGCACGACGGGAAATGACGACAGCCCCTCGCGAGTCAGGGGAATTCCCCTCACGTCGATATCGACAGAACCTCCTCCCGCGGTGAGTGTTCCCGCCGGATACTCCCGGGAGTGTTCCCGAAGCTCATTGGAGAGTGATTCTGCGGAAATCCCGGTCGCCGCCATAGCGGCAGCGGAAAGATAGATATGGACAACCGTCTTCGGAGGCGCAAGAAGGCTCACCTTTCGCACCCCCTCCGTCCGTTCGATCGCCGGAACAAGTTTTTCCAGGACAAAAGGCCAGATTTTGCCGAGATCGGGGGAGGCCCCCGCTTTTCCGTCGAGAGGAATCATGATCCACAGGAGCGGGAGCCGTGTGGGGTTTTCCAAGGTCACAGCGGGCGGCGGAAGGCCGGAGGGAAGAGTTCCTGAAAGCCGGTCCATCGCCTCCCTGACCTCTCTCTCCGGCGACCCCCCCAGACTTTTGTCGGAAAAGACCGCCATCACGACCGCAGCTCCGGGAACCACGGTCGAATGGACATGCTTGATGCCGGGAAGGGCAGAGAGGGCCTGCTCCACGGGCAGCACGATTTTTTGCGTGATTCCTCTCGGAGTCTCCCCTGGATCCGGGAGAGTGACGCTGACCAGGGGGAACCTCACCCGGGGGAAAAGATCGACACCCAGGTCAAGGTAGGAATAAACCCCGAGAAGACAAAGGCCCGCAAGAATGAACAGGACCAGGGAGCGATGCTTGAGGGCCTGATTTGTCAGGGACAGGGTCTCACGCCGGTCGGACAATCGTCATATCCTCGAAAATTTGGAAATGGTGGCCAACATTGTCACAGGAAAAGGGGGACAAAGACAATGAGAGTACCGTAACCTTGCGGGCATGACAAGAGATCCCTGATGAACTATCATAAAAGAGGAGATCCGTATTTCAAGGCCAGTATCATGAGGAGGTTCGATGATTCACGAGACCACAATCCCTGGGCGCCTTCGAAGACAGGGCACCTTTCTTGCCGGATTCCTCTCCGTAGCCCTTTTGTTGTCCCTTTCCTCGTGTGACTGGTTTCTGTCTTTTCCAAAAGAAGGAAGCCGCGCCCCCATCAGCCACAATCCCGTTCTCGAGGTTGGCGAACGTTTTGGAGACATCTGCACGATGAATGTCCCCGATCACCTCCACCGCGAAAGCTTTTCCCATGCGATCTACCACCACCGTCCTATCCTGGTGTTTTTCGGGGCCCCGATCCATTGCACTCCCTGTGTCCATGAGGACCGCGTGGTTCAGGGTCTCCAGGGAACGTACCATCAGGACATGGCCTTCATCCATATCGACGACTATGAAGATTCCGAGCAGCAAACAGTCAAGGAATGGCGTGTTCACGGAGAGCCCTGGGTCGCCGTCATCGACCAGAAGGGCGTCATCCGGCACGTTATTCCGGGTGATGCCAACTACTATTCCCTCAACCGGATGATCAAGGAAATCCTGCGTTGACCTTCCGTTCCAGCCACCGGCGTGCCTCCCCGGCATCCCGAAGGACACCGGTGCGCTGAAGAGCCCTGATTTCAGCCAGAACGGCTCCCCGCATCGAAGGAGGAATCCTGGGATATCCGAGGAGGGCTTCTCCCCCGAGGAGGGGGGGGATCCATCTCTCCCTCCCGACATACTCTTTCCAGAAATTCTGGTCGGATTCCCGTCCCAACAAGGCGAGAAGAAGAACCCTGGTCAGGTCGAGCCCGTCGGCTAAGGCTTTCATTTTCCCATAATCTCGAGCTGTCTCCTGTTCAAGCCCGACATAGAATCTCTTGAAGGGCCAGCCTTTGGGCTCATGGATGACCCTTTCAAGCCGTTCCCTGAAACGCTCGCCTAGTCCAAGACCCTTAGCCGCCTTTCTGAACCGGTCCCGGGGGAGG
>JAJZGM010000246.1 GCA_021828525.1 Nitrospirota bacterium
GTCCGGGCATGCTGATGAGCCAGGATCTCCGTCGGAGCCAGGAAGGCCGCCTGCCGGCCTGCCCGCAGGGCCTGGAGAATGGCAAAGGCAGCGACGAGCGTCTTCCCGGACCCGACATCGCCCAGAAGGAACCGGTTCATGGGGTGTGTCGAAGCGAGATCTCCCAGAATATCCCGGCAGGCGCGGCGCTGGGCCTGGGTCAGGGGAAAGGGGAGGCTCTGTTCGAACAAGGCGATGGGGCGCTCCCCCTCAGGAGGAATCTCCCAGGAACGTCCGGAGGAGAGAATGCTTTTCTTGCGGACCATCATGAGGTACTCAAGGAGGAAGAACTCCTCGAAGATCAGGCGGGAACGGGGAGGGTAGTCCGGCTCAAGAAGCTCCTCCAGAGGGCGGTCCGTCTCCTTGGGGAAATGCATCTCCACAATGGACGGGAACCAATCCATCAGACCGGCCTCATTGCGCACCTCACCCGGCAACGGATCAAAGGTCTCCCCCCAGAGGGATCGAAGGACATCCCCGGCCAGACGGCGGAAGACCGCCGATGAAATCCCTTCCTCTTCCCGGTAGACCGGGACAATCCGGCCGACGTGGTAGGATTTCCGGAATCCCTCCTCGGGATCGATGGTTTCGGTCAGCGGAGACTTCAGGACCAGGGAGCGGGCATAGGGGGAGTATTCAACCTTTCCGAAGAAAAAAGCCTGAGTCCCTGCGGAAAGCTGCTTCAACAGGTATTCCTGGCCGAACCATACGACCGGGAGGCTGCCTGAATGGTCGAAGATTTCCGCTTCGATGACCGGAGTCCTGAACTTCCGGACCTCTTTTTTCCTGATCGTTCGCACGGTGGCCAGAAGCCCCGTTTCGGTTCCTTCGTGCAGGTCGGAAATGGCAAAACGGACCCGCCTGTCCTCATACCGGAAGGGAAAGGTGTAGAGGAGGTCAAGAACATTCCGGATTCCGCGACGTTCAAGACGGGCCAGACGGCGTGGGCCGATCATAGGACACTGGTCGAGACCCGATGTCAGCTTGAGGGGCTTTAAGGCGATGCCGGACAAGGAACTCCCAGGTTTTGGATGGTCGTTACCGGCCGGAGGCCGTTTTGAGGCCATTATAGCAGGCCCGGCCTTATCTTGTCCGAAGACCGGGGGCGGGTTGATTTGTACCGATGGAGTCAGGTAGAATTTCGGAATGTAAAATTTTAATGACTTTTAAGGGGAGCAGAAAATGGCAGCATCCTGTTTCGTATGTGGAAAGGCGAAGGCGGTCGGAAACCAGATCAGCCACTCTCACCGCGTCTCAAAAAGGTTTTTCAAGCCCAATCTCCAGACCGTCAGGGCTCTTGTCGAAGGACAGCCACGGCGAGTCCGCGTCTGCACCCGCTGCATCCGGAGCGGAAAGGTTCAGAAGGCGATATAGCCACCGATTATCCTTTCGGTCCTCCTTTCCAGGGCCGAAAGGGAAATCCACCCCCTACCCTCTCTCCTCTCCCCCCCTTTCCTTCCAGGCGATGACATCCACTTCCAAGCTGGCTCCCTTCGGCAGTGCCGACACGCCAACGGTCACTCTTGCCGGATAGGGCTCCCGGAAAAAAGCGGCACAGGCCTCGTTGACCGTCTGGAAAAAGGAGAGATCCGTCAGATAAAGGGTCAGCTTCACAACATCGGAAGGACGATATCCCGCCTTGGCCAGCATGACCCCCAGACGCTCGAAAATCAGACCGGCCTCGGCAGCCACACCCCCCGGAATCACCTCCCCCTTCGCATCCAGGGCGATCTGGCCGGACAGAAAAAGCCATCCGCCCGCCTCAATTCCCGGACTGTAAGGACCGACGGGGGGCGGCGCCCCGGGCGGCCCTTCAATCACCCGGCGCTTTTTCCCGAAACTAGAAGACATGAAGGGTCAACCCGAGAGAGGCCCCGATCACCGCATAATAGATCGTGGCCACCTTCGGGCTCCGGTTGATGCGGCAGGCCACGGCCCCGCATCCGTCACGGGTCAGAAAAGAACTCAGAAGAAACCCGAAGGCCGCTCCTCCCAATCCCCCCCACACCATTGCCCTGTAATCCATCCCCGTTCCGTCCTCCCTGATGATGACCCCATTCTGGAACAAACACCTCTAAACCCATTATAATTGACAGAAGAGCCCCGGAAAATCCCTCTCCATCCAAGGAGGCATTGATGGCCAAAGTGAAGCTGGTCTATGCGAGCTGGTGTCCCTCCTGCCCGGCTGCCAAGAGTTTCTGGAAACGGTTGCAACAGGAAATTTCCTTCAGTTACGAGGAGATCGACATCGACAGCCCCCGAGGCAAGGAACTTGCGGAGAGATACAACATCAAGTCCGTTCCTACCTCCCTGGTCAACGACCGCCCCTATTTTGTCGGCGTTCCCGAAAAGCAGCGCGCCATCTCCCTTCTCAAGCCGCGGTAACCGGCCCCCCGCCAAAAGGCGGGAGGGATCCGGGTGAGTTCCCTTGCCGCTTTCCTATTGGGGCTTGGTGGGGTCGGGCCATCCCATCCGCCCCAGCGATGAAATGTACATCGATAGATCATGCAACTGTT
>JAJZGM010000247.1 GCA_021828525.1 Nitrospirota bacterium
TTTATAAGATTTGGAAACAAGACACCATTTCAAAAAATGATCCAATATCATGCCGGATGAAGCTATTCTTTTGGAGATATTGTAAATCGTAAAATAGATTTGACCCTTTATTGAAAGATAAAACTGACCCCCCTTCGAAAAGAAAATTGTTAAAGTCCTCTCAGGAATATCTTGAGAGGAGGGAAGGGGTGGTCAGCATGTATCTGTGGCAGAAGATTCGGATGATGCGGGAAAACAAGCAAGGGATTAAAGCGATTGCCCGGACATTGAAGCTTTCAAGGAATACCGTGAAAAAGTATCTCCGATCTGCGGAGCCTCCGGTTTTTCACAAACGAGAGTACGCCCGGAAGATTGCGCCGTATGAAGGTCGGATCGTCGAGATGGTTCGGAAGCGGTACATCGGGACCCGGATCTATGAGGAGCTGGTGGCGGAAGGATATCGGGGATCCCTGAAGACCTTGTACAACCATTTGTCCCGGATTCGATCTGAAGAGCGGGAGAAAGCCCGAAGCACCGTTCGGATGGAAACGGGGCCGGGAGAGCAGATGCAGTACGACTGGACCGAGTGGGAGATTGATTGGGGGGGAACAGTCCAGACGGTTTATATCCATGCCGTGGTTCTGGGCTACAGCCGGCTGACCCATTTTTCCTGTTCCGCCACGATCCGCCAGGAGGATGTGATGAAAGCGCTGGAACGGGCCTTTGCCTTTTTCGGAGGAACCTGCCGAACGCTTCTGATGGACAACGGGAGCCAGATGGTGGTGGAGAACCGGAAGGAGAAAGGCGTCCGCTTCAACGAGTCCTTCCTGATGTTTTGCGGCCTGTACGGGATCGATCCGGAAGCCTGCCAGCCCTATCGCGCCCGTACGAAGGGAAAAGTCGAGCGGACCTTCTTCTCGCTCAAGGAACGGGGGCTCCGGGGCAAGAAGGTGTCGGACTGGGGCAGCCTGGAGAATCTGCTCCAGACCTTCACCCGGACCTTCAACCAGCGCCGTCACCAGACCCTTCACGAAAAGCCGGTGGACCGCTTTGAACATGAGAAGTCCCTTCTTCGGCCCTTGGTCCCGGTCGATCCCCGGCGCCTCTACGAAGGCGAAATCCGGAAAGTCAGCTCCGACGGATATATTCGGTGGGATGGACACGCCTATCCCGTTCCCATGCGTTTCTGTGGACGGAGTGTCTGGGTGACCGTGGAGTCAGGAATCCGGCTGACGGTATGGGGAGAGGGGGAGACCCCGCTCCTCACCCATCCTCTTCGAACCGGTTCCCCGGACCCCCTTCCGCCGCACCCGGAGCATCAGGAGGCCGAACCCCGACGGAAGAAGCGCCGGGAAGGGCTCCGGGCCCGATGGGTGGGCCGGTTCCGGGAACGGTTCGGGGAAGAGGTCGAGCCCTTTCTGGAGGGGCTTCAGGAAGCGACCGGACCGAACTTCACGTGGCATGTCTCCGAGATCGTGGAACTTCTGGAGCGGTACGACCCCGAAGAGGGACGGCGGGTCCTTCGGGAGGCCCAGGCATGTCAGGGGTTCCATAAAAACTTTCTCCGTCCGCTCCTCCGGCCGGAGTGTCTTCTTCCGGTGCCGGAAGGCATGGCTCTGCCGATGGGAGCCTCTCTTACGCGTTCTCTCGACTGCTATGGGGGACTCGGAGAGGAGGTGTGCCATGACTGACCTCCACCAGCGGATCACTCAGCAACTCCGGACCCTGAGTTTAAAGGGACTGATCGACCTTTACCGCCCTCTGGCCGAAGAAGCGGCCAAGAACCAGCTCCAGTACGAGGAATACCTGGCTCTTCTTCTGGATGAAGAAACCCGGGGAAAGACCGACCGGTCGGTCCGCACCAAAATAACTCTGGCCCGGTTCCCTTTCCTCCGCACCCTGGAGGAGTTCGACTTTTCTTTCCAGCCCTCCCTGGAGGAAAAAACCTTGGTCCGCTTGGGAACGCTCGACTTTCTGGAGAAGGCCGAGAATCTTGTTTTCCTTGGACCGCCTGGCGTCGGGAAAACACATCTGGCCGTGGCGATCGGCATCAAGGCCTGCCAAGCCAAAAAGCGCGTTCTGTTCCTCACCCTCCCCGCTCTCTTGCGGGATCTGTCTCTGTCGGTCCGGAACGGCACCCTGCCGGCGAGCCTCCTGGCATATTCCCGGTACCATGTCCTGATCATCGACGAGGTCGGATACACCCCGATTACCCGGGAAGAGGCCAACCTGCTCTTTCAGCTGGTCTCCATCCGTTACGAGAAAGGATCGATCCTTCTGACCAGCAACTACGGGTTCGAAGACTGGGGAAAGATCTTTCCTGACTCTGTCGTGGCGGCGGCCATTATTGACCGGCTGGTTCATCATGCCCGGATTTTCCCTATCCAGGGATCGAGCTATCGTGTCCGGGACAAAATCCATCGGCGAAAGAGCGCAAAACCATCCCCATCTTCGCTTATCTCGCAAGGGGAAGGAGAAATCAAAGCCTCACTTTAACCGGGAGGAAGGGGGGTCAATTTTATTTTTCAAAAAGGGGTCAAAAGTAGTTGCAATCTACAGTTTGCCGAC
>JAJZGM010000248.1 GCA_021828525.1 Nitrospirota bacterium
CCAGACTCCAGAACAAATTGCAGGAGAAAGGGGAGACGCCGGTTCCGGAAAGGCCTGCCTATTCTCCTACCGGAATGCCGGCCCTTTCGTAATGGGAGAGGACCACGGCCGACCAGTCCAGGGACTGTCTTCCCTGGGCAAGCCCTGAGAGGAAGGAATCGCGCAGGATCCCTCCCAGCGGCAGGGGGACACGAAGGGTATTGGCAGCCTCGAGGACGAGGTTGATGTCCTTGAGGCCCAGGTCCATGGTGAAGCCGGGCGGATCGTAGCGTTTTTCAGCCATGGTCCGGCCATAGTTTTCATAAAGAGGGGAGTGGAAGAGAGAGTCGTTGACGATTTCCAGAAAGAGGGCCGGATCCACTCCGGACTTCTTCGCCAGGGCAAAGGTTTCTCCAAGGGTTTCCAGGACGGAGGCGATCATGAAGTTTCCAGAAAGTTTGACGATGTTGGCAGTCGCAGGATTCTCCCCCAGGTGGAAAACCCGGGGTCCCAAGGCGTTCAGAAGGGGAAGGACCTTCTGAACCGGTCCCTCTTTCCCGGCACAGAGAAGCCGGAGCCGTCCTTCCCGCACGGCATCCGGACGTCCGAAGACCGGCGCAGAGACAAATCCCTGTCCACGGGTTCCGTGTCGTTTCTCAAGCGATGTCGCATAGCCAACGCTGATTGTGGAAAAAGAGAGGTGGACGGCTCCTTCCGGCATGGAGTCGAGAATTCCCCCAGGACCAATGAGAGATTCAAGGGCGTTATCGTCGGCAACCATGGTGGCAAGGATATCGCAACCCGAGGCGCCTTGTGCCGGAGTTTCGGCCCAGAGGGCTCCTTTCTCGAGAAGGGGAAGGGCCCGTTCCCTGGTTCTGTTGTGGATGGTGACAGAAAAGCCGGAGGCCAGGAGACGTCCAACCATGGGCTCCCCCATGTGTCCGATTCCGATAAAGGTGATCTTCACAGTGGGATCTCCAGAATATGATTGTTAAGGGCTTGGGTGATCCCAGGAAAGGCCAGGGCCAGGAATCCCCCCAGACTAAGAAAGGGGCCAAACGGAAGGGCCTTTCCGAAGAGGGATCCCCTTTTGTCCCGGGGGCTGGCATAGTGGAGGACGAGAGCTGCGAGTATTCCGGTGGAGGAGGCCACCAGAAGGACGATGGAAAGGTTTAGGGGTCCTGTAAAGGCCCCGATTGCCGCGAGCCAGAACGCATCCCCCATCCCGATGCCCCGGCTGTAGAAGAGGGCGACAAGGGCCACAGGTATGAAGCCGATGAGGGCGCCTTCGGCAGATAAAAGGATCCCGTCATATCCCCTCCCGAAAAAGGAAAAAGCAAGACCGGCCAGGATGGCTGAAAGGGTGAGAAAATGGGGGAGGCGATGGTGGCGGATATCAATCAGTGTTAGGGGGAGGGCAAAGGAAAAGAAAAGGAGGAGAGCCGACTTTAGAGAGAGGGGTTCGGGTAAAATAACAACGATGAGAGCAAACAGGGCCGTGGCAAATTCCGAAACAGGAATCTCAGGCAGGATGGGGTGATGGCACCTCTGGCATCGTCCTTTTGAGGTGAGCCATGAATAGATGGGCACAAGTTCAGAGGGGGAGAGCGGAGCAAGACAATGGTCGCACCGGGAGTTGGGAGTCAGGATGGAAAGGCCCTGGGGAACCCGGACGGCGAGGACGCCGAGAAAGCTTCCCCAGAGTCCTCCGGCGACTAATGCGAGACCGGAGATCAGGAGAGTGGTCACCGAGTAGCTCCTGACGAAAGTTTCATGA
The DNA here is from genome assembly GCA_021828525.1 of Nitrospirota bacterium. Lineage (GTDB taxonomy): Bacteria > Nitrospirota > Leptospirillia > Leptospirillales > Leptospirillaceae > UBA4572. The sequence continues at coordinate 1,757 of JAJZGM010000248.1, forward strand.
GGGAGGGACTAGGTCTGGACCCCGGATTCCTGGGCCGTAGGAACGGCGGTTTCGCGTGCGGGTTCCTTGACCCTTATCTTGAAGCCCAGTCGGAGAAGAATATTGATCCGCTCTTTGGTCATCCTGTCCCGTTCTTCCTTTGTTGCCTTTTTTTTCTCAAGAAAGGAAAGGGAGTTCTTGATGGTCAGGATCGCATCCTTGATGGCGTCCTTGTTCGCATCATTTGTCAGAGCGGTGGATTGTTCGACTATATGGTCAATGTCGATTTCAGGCCATCTGTCGATATCGGTCCAAGAACGAAATGTCACGGGATGAGTTCTCCTTGATCTCTGGGCCGTTGGGCCAACTCGTTATTCTGGGCGCACCTCCATCATAAATCGAAGACGGAGGTGCGTTCAATCCTCTCAGTTCGTTTTGGCCTGGGAAGGCTTTGCCGATTCCTGTGCAAATATTTGTTTTATGTCGTCATAGGAAAGATATCCCGACTTGACCTGGCCATCAACGATGAAGACGGGGGCCGACGGAACCCCGATATGCGCAGTCAACGCATCACCGGCTTTTGAAATGTCAGGCAGAGGACGGCTCTGATCAATGCATTGCTGAACCTTGGGCGTGGATACGCCCGCCTGGACCATAAACCCTGAGAATATCGGCTTGAGTCCAGCCTTGTCGATATTCCTGAGATCGACCCGCTGGTCGAGCTGGTTGTGAATATTCCAGAAGGCCGAAGGTTTTTCTTCAAAGACGCACATTTCAAAGATCGCGGCATCGAGCGAATTCCGATGGACAGT
>JAJZGM010000249.1 GCA_021828525.1 Nitrospirota bacterium
GCAGAGCATGCCGTCGAAGGGATGGGCCATGACCATGGTCTCGATGGCGTCGGCGATCAGCTCCCGGCTGGCCAGGGAGTAGCGCATGCCTCCGTGGCCCATGGCGATTCCATCGTCCACTCCGATCGTGTTGAATTCGAAGGGGACGGCCCCTGCCGCCCGGATCTCTTCTCTTGCAATCTCCCCCAGACGGTTTAAATGGACATGGCCCGGAACGATCCCCACATAGGAGTTCGCGACTGCCACGAAGGGTTTGCCCATGTCCTCGTCGGTCAGCCCGCAGGCCTTCAAAAGGCTCCGGTTGGGGGCCCGGTCGACCCCTTTTTTCATGATATCGCTTCGCATCGTCGTTCTCCTTATGGCGGTACGGGAATTCCTATCCTTTTTTTCTTAAGTCTTCAAAGGTTGCTGAAGCTTTCATTGTCTCTTTTTTGACGAAAAAGCTCAAGTTCAAAGCCCGGACAAGGGTTTGTCTTCAAAGGGCGAGGGGGATCTCTCCCCGGTAATGAAGCCCTTCCGCATCAGGCAAAAAACTGGCAGCCCGCACCTCGAGTCCATTCTTGACAGCCTTCCGGAGCTCCTCTCCATAAGCAGGATGGATCAAGTCGGCCGGAGAGACAATCCGGCAGTCCACCCGCTGGACGACAAAGAGGAGGAGGGCCCGATCCCCCTCCCTGATCCGGTCGACAAGTTCGGAAAGGTGCCGGACCGCCCTCTCCGAGACCGCATCGGGAAAGAGGGCCCGGTCTCCCTCCCGATAGGTGACGCTCTTGACCTCAACATAGACCTGCCGCCCTTTTTCGTCCCGGTAGAGGTGGTCGACGCGGCTTCTTTTGCCGTAGGGGACCTCCGAACCGGCGTGAACCCATCCGCATGCGAATTCCGGGGCTTCTCCGGAGAGGAGATCCCGTGCCAGGCCATTGGCCCGGTTGGGGTTGATCCCCACCCGGACACCGGGGAGAGGCTCGGACTGTTCTGTCCGGAAGCGGTATCCCTCGGGATTCTTCGGGTTGAAAGGAAGGGATGAGAGAAAGAGCGGGGTCCCCGGTGTCTCAAGACAGCTCAAGAGCCGTCCCGGGTTGGGGCAATGGCACCAGACTTCATCCGGTCCCTCAGGTGTTACAATGTCGGCTAGCACGGAAAAACGTTTCTCACGATGTCTGAAGACAGCCGGCAGAAGAGGAGAGTCGTACCGCATGGGAAAGGACCGTCCTTTCGAAGGGAGGCGTTCATGCAGATCAGGGTTGCAAGAATTTACGGATCCCCGACCGTGAAGAAAGACGAGATTCCCCTTCTGGTGGACCGGCTCTGGCCACGGGGTCTCTCGAAAGAGAGCGTTCCCGGTCTCCGGTGGATGAAAGAGTGGGCTCCCTCCTCCGCCCTTCGCCAGTGGTTCCATGCCCATCCTGAAGAGTTCGGAACATTTCGGGAGCGCTATCTTGCGGAGCTTGCGGGGGAACGGAGCCGCATTGCCGGGGATTTGGCCAGACTGGAAAGCGAAACGGGAAAGGATGCCGCCACACTTCCCCTCCTTCTTCTCTTCGGAGCCCGGGACCCGGACCACAACAACGCCACAGTCCTCCGGGACTATCTGGCTTCCCTGGGCCGCCCCCGGCCGATTCCGTAGCAGTCGATCCCCCGGGCTCCGAGTTCGCGGGGATCGTACTGGTTCCGTCCGTCGATCACCACCGGCTGCCTCATCAGGGACTTGACCCGGTCCCAGTCCGGAGTGCGGAAGATCCGCCATTCGGTGAGCAGGCAGAGGACCTCCGCTCCCGGAAGAACATCGTAGGGATCCTTTCCGAAGCGGATACGATCTCCGTATCGGGCCCGGAGATTTCCCATGGCTTCCGGATCGTAGAGCGAGATCCTGGCCCCCCGGCCGATCAGGTGATCCAGAAGGACCAGGGAGGGGGCCTCCCGGATGTCGTCGGTCTCGGCCTTGAAGGCCCCGCCCCAAATTGCGACAGAAAGATCGGACCGTCCCGGGAAGAGGGTCTCCATGAGGAGCCCGGGGATCCGTTTCTGGGAGTCGTTGGTGGATTCGACCTCCGAAAGAAGGCCCATCGGAATCCCCAGGGCCTCTCCCGTGTGGATGAGCGCCTTCACGTCCTTCGGAAAGCAGGATCCGCCGTAGCCGACTCCGGCATAGAGGAAGGGCATGCCGATCCTGGGATCGGAGCCCATGCCGAGACGGACATTCATGATGTCCGCCCCTGTCCTGTCGCAGATCTCGGCCATCTTGTTGATGAAGGAGATCTTGGTGGCAAGGAAGGCGTTGGAGGCATACTTCGTCAGCTCGGCAGAGGGAATGTCCATCAGGAAGACGGGATGGCCGTTCCGGGTGAAGGGCGCATAAAGCTCCTTCATCAGCTCTCCCACCCGGGGATTGTCGACCCCGATCACGACCCTGTCGGGTCGGAGGACATCGTCCAGAGCCGATCCCTCCTTCAGGAACTCGGGGTTCGAGACCACGTCGAAGAGGCTCTGGGAGTCCTGCGGAGAGTGACCCAGAACCTTTCGGATGATCCCTGCGACCTTCG
>JAJZGM010000250.1 GCA_021828525.1 Nitrospirota bacterium
TCTCGTCCTTGGACCCGGATCGATCTCCTTCCCGCTTCTGCTTCCCTACGGGATCCTCCTTCTCCTGTCCCTGGGGGCGGCCTGGGGAGCGCACACCTACAGCCGTTTCATGAAACAGCCCAAGGAATCCCTCCCGTTATCGGTGAAAGCCACACACCCTCTCGAAGTCCGTACGGCGGTCATCTTTGCCGGAGCCTACGTCTTCTTCGCGGCCATCACCCACCTGATCCTCGGGCGCTTCGGGGCAGGGGGGCTCCATATTTTATCCTTCGCCGTCGGATTCACCGACATCACCCCGTTCATTCTCTCCCTTCTCGCCGGAAACTTTCACGTCACAAAGGGAGCCCTGGAGGGGGCGATCATCCTGGCATCGGGAAGCAACAATCTGGTCAACGGGATTTATGCCCTTGTCCTGTCCCGGGACCAGAGCGTCCTTCCGGCCTTTCTCTGGCTGGTAGTGGCCTTCATCCTCGCCCTTCTTTACGCGGTCCTCATCCACTGACAATGAGGAAAGGGTGACAGGGAGGATTTTTTCTAAAAGAGCAACCATGGGTCCAAAAATGAGATGAGGGCGGAAGGAGTGGCTCCTTTCGCCCTCAGAGGGACGGGTTATGCGACGAAGGAGTCCGGCAGGGCCGGTTCGAAACCGGCCTGGGCGAGAACCTTTTCCGTCCGGCTTCGGACCATCACCCAGAGATCGGACTTTTCAAGTCCCATCATTGACCAGCACTCCTCGAAGGGAACGGGAAGATGGCGTTCGGCCATGCGATAGACCTGGTCGAATATTTCGAGAACTTGGCGTCGATACTCCTCCTTTTCTGACGCAGAGGACCGGGAGAGCCGCGTCCGCCATTCCCGAACACCAAAGGAGGATTGACGGAGCTCGTCCGCGATCGGAATCCGGAGCGACTCCTGGATGAGCGGATCCGCATGGCTCGAGACCTTCTCCACAACCGAAATTCCGATCCCCTCGATCCCCAGCTGAAGACCTGCCAGAAATCCGTACCAGTCGAGACGTGAAAACCATGTCTTGATCTCCTGGCGTCCGTGAAGGGTGATCACCGGTTCAAAGGGCCTTCCCAGCTTGAGGAGAGTCTGCTCCTGGATTGTGAAATGAACGACCTCCTCGTTGATCTGGCGCATCAGCTCCTTCCTGGCCTCGGGGGTCGGGGCAAAGGGAAGACGATCGCTGCAGAGTTCAAGGGCCAAAAGATCGATGTCGGCATAGACTTGCAACAATGTGGCGGCGGCATTTTTTACGTTTTGATCCATGGGCGTCTCCTTGTTCGTTCGAGGAATATCCGTTCGGATCTTCTGTCTCCACCGGACAGATCCCGACCTCCTGGGTCCGGCTCTTCTTCCACCGGATCCCGTTACCGGTCCCGATAGACCCGGTTCTTGAACACTCCATATTTCAAAAGATGCCACAGGGGCTTTTTGTACCCCAAAAACCGGATGATTCGCTGGGTCATGGGGGAAAGGGGGGGGACAACCCCCGGAAGAATCCAGTTTCCCCTGGCCGAGGAGAATTCCTCGAGATAGGGGATCAGAAAGGAACGGACGGCCGGATCAATGAAAAAGCGGGGGGAGAGAAAGTCCTCCTCCGTTTTCACCTCCCCTGTCGATAACGCCCAGTCCCCCAAGGGCGTTCCCGGGTAGAGGCGGACACCTGCCATCGCCACCACTGCCATCGGATGGGTGCTGTCGATGACCCGGCAGGTCGTGCGAACGGTCTCGGGTGTCTCTCCTGGCCCTCCGAAGATGAGGCTGTGACACAGGGGAATCCCAATCTTCCGACAGTCTTCCGCCACCTCCAGGATCCGCCCCGTGGAAAATCCCTTCCCCAGACTCTCCAGGGTCGTTTCCTCCGCTGAGTCGGTTCCCACCTCAAGGCCGTCACATCCCGCCGCCGCCATTTTCTCGAGGAGGCTCATGGTGAGCCCGGCGGGGGAGGCATAGGCTGACCACCGGATCCGGAGTCTACGGCGGATCAGGGCATCGGCGACCCCCTCGGCATGGGAGACCGGCAGGTTGAAGACACTGTCGACGAAGAAAAAGGACCGAATCCTGTGTCGCAGGACCAGCTCCTCGATTTCGTCCACAACGGACTCCGGGTCCCGGAGGCGATGGTCCGTCCCTTCGAGAAGGGGATAGGTGCAGTACCGGCAGCGGAAGACACACCCCCGCTTCGTCTGGATATTGGCCATGCCGCCCACCCTCAGGTAGCGTGGGAGGTTGAAGAGATGCCGGGCAGGACGCAGCTTGGTCCAGGCTCCTCCATCAAAGGACAGGGGAACCGGGAGGGCGGGGAAAAGGGGCGGAGAAGAAGGCTCTCCGCCCTGGCTCTGACACCAGACGCCAGGAATTCCCTGGGGGGAGCATCCCTCTTCGAGGGCCGCAAGAAGAGCCGGAAAGGCCTCTTCTGACTCGCCGGCCACGCCGTAGTCGGCACCGAGGCTCTTCATCATGGTCCCTGGCATGAGCCCGAAGGCCGGCCCTCCCACAATCAGCGGGGGCGGGCGGGACCCGGGGCCACAGGCCG
>JAJZGM010000030.1 GCA_021828525.1 Nitrospirota bacterium
GGCACTTCTTTCGTTTACTGACGGAACACGGGTCGCCGACCCCCGGGAGATCCAGAAAACCCTCTCAGGGATCGGCGTCTGTCTTGAGCGCTGGCCCATCCCCGACAACCGGGATCTGGAGGCTCTTCTCGCGCTGGACCAACCCGCTTCGGAGGACTCTGACCGTCTTCTGGGCTTTTTCGAGTCCCGCTTCGACACCCTGAAGGCGACCCTCGGATACCAGTCCCGGGACCTGATCAGCCTGTCTCCCGCCCTTCCGGGTCTGGACGGGCTTCTTGGGCGATTTAAGGACTGTCACACCCATGACGACGACGAAATCCGGTATGTGGTGGAAGGGGCCGGCATCTTCGGCTTCGTTCTCCCGAACAAAGACCAGATCGAACTTCTTGTGCTGCCCGGAGACTACATCAATGTTCCCCGCGGGGCCGAGCACTGGTTCCGTCTGACCACGGACCGGCGGATCAAGGCGATCCGCTATTTCACCTCCCGGGAGGGATGGGTTCCGGTCTATACGGGAACCCCCGTCCATCCCTTTCCGGAAATCGCCCGGGCATGAGACGGGAGTACATCCGGGTCCTCTACGAGTTTCCTCCCGGCGTGGATCCCGAAAAACAGGGGAGGATGCTGGCCATCGGACAGACGGTCGGCTCCTTCAGCCCAGACCAGACCCCCCGTTTCGAGCCCTGGACAGGAGTTCTCGAGGAGACCGCAAGGACTCCCGATGGTCGGGGCCGGGCCCGTGTCGCCTATCCTTCCTCCAATGTCTCCGGCGATATCGGCTCTCTTCTGGTCATGATATTGGGGAAATATTCCCTGGCGGGGCCGGTCCGGGTCCTCTCTCTCGAACTTCCGGAAGATTACGGAACCCGGGGCCGGTTCGGAATGGAGGGAATCCAGCGCCTGACGGGGGTCCGGGACCGCCCCCTGTTCATGGCCATCTTCAAGCCCGCGCTGGGGCTTGCCCCGGAGGACTTCGCCCGTCTTCTCCGGGAGGTGGGGTTGGCCGGCCTCGACCTGATCAAGGACGACGAGATCCTCCCCGACACCCCGTCCTCCACCGCCCTCTCCCGCATCCGGGCCTGCCGTCCCGTTCTCGATGAGATCCGGCGGAGCACCGGTCGGGAGATGCTCTATGCCGTGACCCTCTCCGGGCGGGCCGACCGGATGATCGACCAGGCCTTGCGTCTCAGGGAGGCCGGGGCCAACGCCTACCTCGTCTCTCCGATCGCCTGCGGCTTCTCCGTCATGGAGACCCTTTCCTCCCATCCCGACACCCGTCTCCCCGTCTTTGCCCACCCTGCCATGGCCGGAGCCCTGGGCGGATCGCAAGACTACGGCTTCGATTACCGGGTCCTCCTGGGAACTCTGATGGTCCACGGGGGCGCAGACGCCGTCCTCTATCCCACAGCCGCCGGAAGCCTTCCCATCGCCTTGGAGGTGGAGCAGGGCCTCCGGGAGATTCTCCGAGGCTCAGGACTTGCCCCCGTGCCTTCGGCCGGGCTCCACCCCGGTGCCCTTCCCAGATTTCTCGCGCCACAAGACAACCGGGTGATCTTAAATGCCGGGACAGGGATCATGGACCATCCAAAGGGCCCAGCCGAAGGTGTCAGGGCCTTTCATGAAGCCCTGGAGCGCTTCAGGGCCGGAGCCCCCCTCACCCTTGACAGCGTTCCCGAAGGGCCCCTCAGGCAGGCACTAGAGAAGTGGGGCGGATGAAGACGGTCCTTTTTTCCGATTTCGACGGGACGATCACCGAACAGGAGACCTTTTCCCTTCTCATGAAGGAGTTTGCCCCGGAAGCCTCCCGGAGAATCGTCCCCCTTCTCCTCTCGGGAGAGATGACTCTCAGAACGGGGGTTCCTGCCATTCTCGAAACGATTCCCTCCGGCCGCTTCCCCGAAATGGTCGAGCGGATGCGGACCATGGCTTTAAGGCGGGGTTTTCCCGAGTTTCTGGAATTTCTGCAGCAGTTTTCCGTCCCGCTCGTGGTCCTCTCGGGAAGCCTCGAAGAGCTGGTCATGGCGCGGCTTTCCCCCTACAGGACGAAAATATCCCGGATGGTGGCGGCCCGGGCCGATCTTTCCGGACCCTTTTTAAGGATCGTCTCCGATTCGGCAGGGGGCGACGAGCTGGTTTACAAGGCCGGGGTCATGAAGGGATACGGGAAGGTGAGAAAGATTGCCGTCGGAGATTCGGTGACCGACCTCACGATGGCCCGGGAGGCCGATCTGGTCTTTGCCAGAAGCCTGCTGGCAAAGAGGATGGCGGAGGAAGGCCGGCCCTTCCTCCCCTTCGAGTCCTTTTTCGAAATATCGAACTATCTCGAATCAATTTTGACAAAGGAGCCATCCGGTGAATGACCGCTCTCCCCGCACACAGCTCCGCTCCCTTGCGCGAAATCTCTACCGGAAGGGGTGGATGGAAGGCACGGCCGGCAATCTCTCCGTAAAGACCAACGAGGGTCTGTACATCACCGCGAGCGGCTATCCCAAGGGATCCCTTTCCGACGAGGAGATCCTCTGCATTCCCCTTTTGGAGTCAGGATCCTTTTCCGCGGGGGATCGGCGCCCGTCGGCAGAAATCTCGATTCACCGGGTCCTCTACAGACTTTTTCCGGAATCCGGGGCCGTTCTTCATGTCCATACCGTCGAGGCGGCCCTGGTTTCGGACCTCCCTGGCCAGGACCTCGAACTTCCGCCTCTCGAAGTCCTGAAGGGACTGGGCATTGCCGATCCTTCCACCCGGCCGAGGCTCCCGGTCTTCGAAAACGACCTTCTCGTGACCGATATCGCGGAGAAAATCGGCAGACGACTTCCCGACCCCCGTTATCCGCTCCCGGCTCTTCTCATCCGTCACCACGGGACCACCGTCTGGGGACGGACACTGGCCGATGCCCTCCGGCATCTGGAGCTTGTCGAATTCTGTTTCCGCCTCCTGGTGACGAAAAAATTCCTTGATCAGAAATAGAAAAAATTGTATTCATGATGTTTGGCCTTGTGGTTAACAAAATCTGAGTGGATCGGAATTTTCAGAGCCCCCCTCAAAAAGGCGTATCCGCCAAACGAAGGTTTAGACCGGAGAAGGCATGGATCAGCCGTCAGCGGAAAACAACAGGACCGATCCTTTCCGGATGGATCCCCCTTTCCGGGAAATCGTCGAAACGGCCGATTTCGGGGTGGGAGTCATCGACCGGGAGGGCATCTACCTCTTCGCCAACCGGAGATGGGCGGAGATGACCGGGTACGCCCTCGAGGAAATCCGACGCCGTTCTGTTGCCGAACTCACCTTTCCCGAAGACCTCTCCGAAAGCCTCGCAAAGGCCCGTGCCCTTTTTGCCGGAACCATTCCCTCCTACATCCTGGAAAAAAGAATCCGCCGAAAGGATGGTTCCTGGTTCTGGGCCCGGATCGTCGCCACTCCGATCCGGGGAGAGGGGGGAGAGGTCCGGGCCATCAACGGTCTCATTGCCGACATCACCACACTCCGGGATGCCCTGGAGCAGATCCGGCTCGATGCAGCCCTGCAGCAGCTGATTGCCCGGCTCACAGCCCTTCCCCTGTCCCAGGAGGCGACCCCGTCCCTTCTGAAATCGTTTTCGGAGCTCCTGGTCACCGACTCCCCCTTCCTCTGTTGTGCCCTCTACAAGGACCCCGCCCACCCCTTCATTTTTTCCTCCGGGCCGGCCGAAGAGGTCCGTCCTTCCCCGGGGATTGCCAAGAGGCTTGTCGAGGCAACCCTCAGGGAGGGTCGCCCGGTCGCCCAGGGACCCGATCCGGCCGGGATCCCGCTCTCTCTTGCGGGAGCGGGCCTCCCCGTCACACGGGCGGGCCATCTCTGGGGGGTTCTCCTTCTTTTCTCCCGGAACCCGGCTCTCTTTGCCAATGACAGCCTCCCCCGCCTCGAAGTCATCTCCAGAACCCTCTCCATGGCCCTTGAATCCGAAAGCCTCTCCGGCATCAACACCGCCCTTCACCGGATCAGCCGGCTGATCGGGAGCCGCCCGATCCCCCGGGTCCTGTTTGACGAAACCTGCCGGATTCTGGTCGACTGCGAGGGGCTTCTGGACGCGACCATCCTTCTTCATGATCAAGAGTCCGGGACCCTCTTTCCCGAGGTCCTCCGGGGCCACATGGAAACCATTGGCCGGATCCCCCGGATGCGATTTTCTCTCTCCCCGGGACACCCCGACAGCCAGACGGGGATGGCGAGAGCCTTCACCTCGGGGGAACCCGTGATCACCCAGGATTTTTCCAATAACTTTCAAAAACCCGGCTTCGAACGCATTGCAAGATGGGCCAGACGCTTTTCCTGGCGATCGGGTGCGAGCTTCCCCCTGATTTCACGGATCACCGACTCTCCCGAATCCCCTGTTCCCCCCCAGGGTCGGGTGATCGGTCTTTTGACCGTCACCTCCGGGGAAACCGGGTTCTTTCACGATCGTCTCGTCCGGCTTCTCGAGGAAGCCGCAAACGGTGTGGCCCTGGCCCTCGACTTGCACCAGGAAGACCTGGCCCACGGCAAATCTCGCGAAAAGCTCTCCCAGATGACGGAGCTTTACGCCGCCTTGAACGGCATCAACCGGCTCGTCAACCAGCGGCCTGACGAAAAGGCCCTTTTTGAGGAAACCTGCCGGATCATCAATGAAATCGGGATGCTCTACCTCGTGCGGATCCTGGCTCGCGACAGGGAAAACGCCCTCCTGGAACCGGTGGCCGTCCATGCGCGAAACGACACCATGGTCTCCTTTTTCCGGGAGCTCTCCTTCCGGACCGATCCCGAAACCCAGGAGAAGCTCCGCCAGCTCAGTCCCCATGCCTGCCTTTCCAAAAACCGTCCGGTCATCCACCACAATCTGGTCAAGGAGCTCGAGGCCATGGGGCAGGAGGCTCTCTCGGCCAAGGCAATGGAGTTCGGCCTCTGGTCCCAGGGCTCCTTTCCGGTCTACCGGAAAGGCCAGGCGTCCTACATCCTTTCTGTTTTCGCCGAACGGGTCGGTTTTTTCGACGGAGCGCTCGTTTCGCTCCTCGAAGAGATTTCCCGGACGGTCTCCTTCGCGCTTGACAATATCGACCGCGACCGGGAAAAACAGCGGGCGGAAGAGACCCTTCGGGAATCGGAGGAAAAATACCGCCTCCTGATGGAAGAGGCCGGGGACGGCATTTTCATTGTCGACCTCCAGACGGAGACCGTGATCGACGCCAACCGCCAGGCCTGTCTCATCTTCGGCCTCAAGAAACACGAGCTTCTCGGCCAAAAAAAGAATGGCCTCCTTCCTGAATCGGCCCGCACCCACCTCCTGGGCGAACTGAGCCCCCAGTCCACCTTTCCGGATCGGAACAGGCACCATCCACCGACGCGCTACCATCTCCAGGATTCCCGGGAGTCCTCTCGGGAGGTGGAGGTGGTCGAATCCCGGATCGAATGGCGATCCCGTCCCCTTCTTCAGGTCCGCCTCCGGGACGTGACAGAACTTCATTTTTACGAGAGCGAACTTAAAAAGCTCGCCCGACAGGACTCCCTCACCGGTCTTTTGAACCGGCACGCTCTCTGGGCCGAGCTGGAACACCGACTTTCCAATCCCTCCTCCCGGCTGCGTTTTGCCCTTTTCTATATCGACCTCGACCATTTCAAGACCATCAACGACTCCTTCGGCCATGAGACGGGCGATCTGCTCCTGAAAAATGCGGGCCGGAGGATCCAGGATGCAGTCCGGGACAGCGACCTCGTGGCCCGGATCGGAGGCGACGAGTTTCTGGTTCTTGCTTCGGAATCGGTCTCGAAAAGCCGGGTCCGGGGGATCGCCCGGAGGATGCTGGCCAGGCTCGAGTCCCCCTTCCACATCCATGGCCACACCTTCACCATCCACGCGAGCGTGGGAATCAGCTTCTTTCCCGACCATGGCACAAACCCGGGAGAGCTGATCAAAAAAGCCGATTCGGCCATGTACCAGTCGAAACGGTCGGGACGCAACCGGTTCTCTTTTCATGAAGCCCCTTCCGGCCCGGAGGGATCCTTCACTCCGGAGGCCTGATCTTCTCAAGTCCCGCGGCCCTGTCCTTTCGGATTGCTTGCCCAAGGCTCCCTCCTCTGGTAGAATCTCACGGTCCAACCATTCCAATCCGGCGGCGTAGCCAAGCGGTAAGGCAGAGGTCTGCAAAACCTTTATGCGCCAGTTCGAATCTGGCCGCCGCCTCCAAGATCACGACTTCCCGTGAAAAATCCAGGAAGACAAACCTGATGCGGATTTGTCGGACCAAGACCCCGTCCGTTTTTGAAAAAACCTCCCGTTGACCCAAGACATTGTCCTCTCCTTTTATATCCTGCGACCCTCAGGGACTCCCGTGAGACTCCCGGGTTCCTTCTCCCTCCCCCGACAAGGGTGGATCCCCTTTCCCCGTGGTGTATCATTAAGGCAGAGTGTTTCATCCTTTCTTTGGGCGCCGGATGAATGGGATCCTTTTCATTGGGAGAAACGATGGAACAGTCTTCCCGCACTCCTCTTGGACCTCTGAAAGCCTTTCTTCTCTCCTCTCCGAAACGGACTCTCCTTCTCGCGATTCTTCTCTCCATGGCCGCTCTGGCCCTTTATTACTGGCGGATTCCTCTTGGAGAACGTCTGGGCCTCATCCGTCCCGAGAGGATCCTTGTCGTCTCGGGAAACATCGAAGCCCACGAAAGCGTTCTGGGGTTCAAGACGATCCAGTCGCGCATCATCGTGCTCCCCTTTGACGAAGGGCAATCGGTCAAGGCCGGAACCCTGCTCGCCCGGGTCGAGGATTCCGACTACCGCCAGCAGGTGACGATTTCCGAAACCAATCTCGCTGTCCAGAAGCGCCAGCTCTCTTCCACCCGGCAAAATCTTGTCGCGGCCCAAAAGACCCTGGTCAGCGATCTTGCAGACCTTGAAATGAAGAAGCTTGCCTACGGGCGCAACCAGTTTCTGCTGAGCCACGACTATGTCACCACCAATGACCGGGATCTGGCCCGGACGGCTCTCAAGCAGTCCCAGGCCAATCTCGAGCGGGACCAGGCCCTGGAAAGGACGGCCGAGCGCAATGTCAGGCTGGGCGAAGCCTCCGTGAAGGCCGCCCGAGCCCAGCTTCGCATGTCCCGCATCATCCTTGGGTACACGACCCTGGTCGCTCCCTACGACGGGGTCATTCTGGTCCGCCAGTCGGAGATCGGGGAGATCGCCCAGCCGGGAACCCCCGTTGTAACCCTGGCCGACCTCGACCATATCTGGCTCCGGGCCTACATCAACGAAACGGATATTGCCCGGGTCCGCCTGGGAGCCAGGGCCACCATCACCACCGACACCTATCCCGGCAAAAAATACGCGGGCCATGTCTCTTCCATCGCCTCGAATGCCGAGTTCACCCCGAAAACGGTCGAAACGCATGCCGAACGGGTCACCCTGGTCTATCGCATCAAGATCGACATCTACAACCCCACCCACGAACTGGTTCCAGGGCTCCCGGCCGATGCCGCCATCGAGGTGGCCCCCCCATGACTCCGGAACCCGGCCCCATGGTCGAGGCCAAAAAACTCGTCAAGAATTTCCCGGGGGTCTTTGCCGTGAAGGAACTCTCCTTCTCTGTCGGAAAAGGGGAAATTTTCGGACTCGCAGGTCCCGACGGAGCCGGAAAGACCACGGTCATCCGACTTCTTGCAGGGGTGATGCCCCCCGACAGCGGGACCGCGACGATCGACGGCATCGACGTGGTCCGTGACCCGGAGAAGGCCAAGCAGCACCTGAGCTACATGCCCCAGCGTTTCGGACTTTACGAGGATCTGACCGTCGATGAAAACGTGCGGTTCTATGCCGATATTTTCGAGCTCCCCGTGGCCCTGCGCAATCAAAGGATCGGCCCCCTTCTGACCTCTTTCGGGATGGAACCCTTCCGCAAACGGCTGGCCGGCCAGCTTTCGGGAGGAATGAAACAGAAACTCGGCCTGGTCTGCGCCCTGATCCACACGCCCAAGATCCTTCTTTTGGACGAGCCGACCACGGGGGTGGACCCTGTCTCCCGCCGGGACTTCTGGAAGATTCTCTACGGCCTCAGGGAGGAGGGAGTCACGATCCTCATCTCGACCGCCTACCTCGAGGAGGCGGAACGCTGCACCCGGCTGGCCCTCTTCCACCAGGGAGTCATGGCCTATTGCGACACCCCCGCCCATCTCAAGACCAAAATGCCGGGAAAGCTTCTCAATATCGCCTCCCCCCGGGCCCGGGAGATTCAGAAGAGGATCCAGTCCCTGGAGGGTCTCTCGGGAGCCCTTCTGATGGGGGACCATGTCCATGTCGCCGTGGACGACGATCTCAAGCGTATCCCCGAAATCACCCGGGCCCTTGCGGAGGCGGGACTTCCCTTCGACCCGGTGACCGTCACGGAGCCGACCATGGAAGATCTCTTTCTGGCCCTGCTCAAGACAAAGGGGGCCTCTCCGTGACGGAGGTCGCCCCGAAGGGGCCGGCCATCGTCGTCGAAGATCTGGTCAAGCGGTTCGGAGACTTCACCGCCGTCGACCATATCAGCTTTCATGTGGAGCGGGGCACCATCATCGGCTTTCTCGGTCCGAACGGCGCCGGAAAGTCGACCACCATCCGGATGCTGTGCGGACTCCTGAGACCCTCCGGAGGACGCGCCTTCGTCTCGGGAATCGATGTCGCGAAGGATCCGGAGACGGTCCGGGAACATATCGGCTACATGTCCCAGAAGTTCTCCCTCTACGGGGACCTGACGGTCATGGAGAACCTGAGATTTTTCGGAGGGATCTACCGTGTCCCCAGGACGATCCTCCCCGAACGTATCCGTTTTGCCGTCACGATGGCGGGACTCGAGGGCCGGGAGGACTCTCTGGTCTCGACGCTGGCGGGTGGATGGAAACAGCGACTGGCCCTGGGATGCGCCATCCTTCACCGCCCTCCCATCCTTTTTCTCGACGAGCCGACCTCCGGTGTCGACCCCGAGTCGAGGCGGCGCTTCTGGGACCTGATCCATTCCCTCTCCGAAGACGGGGTCACCATCGTGGTCTCCACCCACTACATGGATGAGGCGGAATATTGCAACACCATCGCCCTGATCAACCGGGGGAGGCTCCTGACACTGGAAAGTCCCACCACCCTGAAAAAACGGAATCTGGGCGGCGACCTTCTGTCGATCGAATGCGGAGACATCGGGAAGGCGATCAGTCTCCTTGAAGGGCAACCCGGGATTCTCGACATCGCGGCCTTCGGAAATGCGGTTCATCTCCTTGTCGACCCAGAGAAGATCTCCCCCGGCGATCTTGAGGGCCGTCTCACCGCCGGAGGGGTCCCGGTGAACCGGATCGGCCGGATCGAACCCTCCATCGACGACATCTTTGTCCGGATGGTGGGGGAGAACAGCCCCCAGGGGGGCGCCGGATGAGATGGGGACGGATCCGGGCGATCGCGATCAAGGAGACCATCCAGATCCGGCGTGACACACGGAGCCTGATCATCGCCCTCTTCATGCCCTTCATGCAGATGATCCTCCTGGGATACGGCGTGAACCTCGACATCAAACATCTGCCCGTTTGCGTCTATGACCGGGAAGGAAGCCAGAACAGCCAGGCCCTTCTCAAGCATTTCCAGGCCTCGGAATATTTCTCGATCATCGCGGTCCTCAAGGACTACCGTGAGGCGAAGGCCGCTTTGGACAGCGACCGCTGCCGGATCGTGATCGCCATCCCCCACGACTTCTCGCAGAAACTCTCCGACTCGGGCGGCAGCACCGTGCAGGTTCTGGCCGACGCAAGCGACGACAACACCGCCAACATTGCCATCGGCTATGCCCAGTCGGTCGTCGGCGAATTTGCCGGAAATCTCGCCGTAGCGGCCCAGGGCTTCGGGGGATCCCCCGCCAGGCTCACCCAGGGGGTGGATCTCGAGGAGAGGGTCTGGTACAACGAGGATCTCGACAGCCGCAACTACATCATTCCCGGGGTCGTGGCCCTCATCATGGCCCTGGTGGGGGCGCTCCTGACCTCACTTACCATTTCCCGGGAATGGGAGCGGGGCACGATGGAGCTTCTGATCTCGACCCCCGTCCAGCCTTCCGAAGTCATGCTGGGCAAGCTCCTGCCCTATTTTGCCATCGGAATGCTGGATGCCGTCTTCTGTCTCGTCTTTTCCGTCTTCTGGTTCCATGTCCCCTTCCGGGGAAGCCTCTTCGCCCTCTTTTTCACGACCTCCCTCTTTCTTGTGGTCGTGCTCGGAGTGGGATTTCTCATTTCGGCCGCCATCAAGAGCCAGGTGGGAGCCTCGCAGATCGCCGTCCTCGTAACCCTGCTCCCGACCTCCCTTCTTTCCGGCTACGCCTTTCCCATCGACCAGATGCCCCCTCTCGTGCAGTGGGTGACCACCCTGGTCTTCGCACGATATTACGTCACCATCCTGAAGGCCCTGTTCCTGAAAGGCTCCGTCCTGGAAGATCTCATAAGGCCTGTGCTGGCCATGGGGATCTACGCCATGGTCGTGGCCTTCCTGGCCGGACGTGCCTTCAAGAAAAGACTGGACTGAGACGGAGCCATGTTCGAACGGATCATCCGCATCCTTGTCAAGGAACTTCTCGAGATCAGGCGAGACCGGTGGGCCATGTTCCGCCTGATCGTGCCGCCCCTTATGCAGATGCTGATCTTCGGCTATGCGGCAACCTTCGAGGTCTATCACGTCAACACTGTCATCCTCGACCGGGACCACTCCCAGGAAAGCCGGGAGCTCATCTCCCACTTCGTCGCCAGCACGCGCTTCGATGTCGTGAAAATCGCCGGGACGGAACAAGATGTCCGCCGGGCGATCGACGACGGAACCGCAACGGTGGGGATCACCATACAGCCGCGATTTGCAGCCTATCTCCTGAAGGGACAAAAGGCCCCCGTCCAGGTCGTGGTCGACGGAACGAACTCCAACACCGCCCTGATCGCCCTGGGCTATGTCGAACAGATCGCGGCGACCTATTCGGCCAATGCGGGAAGCACCTTTGCGACACGGATCCCGGGCGGAATCACGGCCCGGGTGGTCGACCTCGGGATGGCCCAGCGTCCCTGGTTCAACCCTGATCTGGACGGACGATGGTTTTTCGTCCCGGGGGTGGTGGGAACGCTTTCGCTGATCCTCACCGTCTCCCTGACCGCCTCCGCCGTCGTCCGGGAGCGGGAGATCGGGACGCTCGAACAGATCATGG
>JAJZGM010000251.1 GCA_021828525.1 Nitrospirota bacterium
ATTGTCGACCCCGATCACGACCCTGTCGGGTCGGAGGACATCGTCCAGAGCCGATCCCTCCTTCAGGAACTCGGGGTTCGAGACCACGTCGAAGAGGCTCTGGGAGTCCTGCGGAGAGTGACCCAGGACCTTTCGGATGATCCCTGCGACCTTCGTCGAGGTTCCGACCGGAACGGTCGACTTGACGACGATGATCCGGTATTCCTTCAGATTCTTCGCGATGTCTGCCGCCACGTCGAGAACGGCGCCGAGATCGGCCGACCCGTCGTCGGCATTGGGCGTTCCGACGGCGATGAAGCAGAAAAGGCTCCCCGAGACACCGACCCCAAGGTCGGTGGTAAAGGAAAGACGTCCCCCCTCCATGTTGCGCCGGAGAAGCTCTTCGAGCCCGGGCTCGTAGATGGGGGAGCGCCCCTGGGAAAGCATCGCGATCTTTTTCTCGTCCCTGTCCACAGCGATGACGGAATGGCCCATTTCGGCAAACCCCACCGCCGTCACAAGCCCCACATACCCCGATCCGACCACACAGAGTTTCACACGCCCTCCCCGGAAACAATTGATGAACTGGCCCTGTCGGTGTGATACTACACCAAAGGGGAAAAACCTCACAACACAACGGGAAGGGAAAGGGCGGAGATGGCGGGGAAGTCAGGAAGCCGGGAGGAGGTGATCATTGTCGGAGGGGGAATCGTCGGATGCGCCATTGCCTGGCATCTCTCCTGCCGCGGACGAAAATCGCGGATTCTCGAGCGCCAGGAGCCCGGCGGGCTCGCCACTCACGCCGCAGCAGGGATTCTTGGCCCCATGAACGAAACAGACCGCCCCGGACCCTTTCTCGATCTTTTGCGCCAGAGTCTCTCCCTCTACCCGCCCTTCGTCGACGCCCTGGTCGAGGAAACCGGCCTCTCGCCCGATTTTACCACCAGCGGGATCCTGTCCGTCGCTCCCCGACCCGAAGACCGTCCGGCCCTGAAAGCCCGCTTCGAATGGCAATCGGCCCTGGACTCCTCCCTTGTCTTCTGCGAGGCCCCTGAAGCCCGGGCACTCGAACCGGCCCTGACCGGAACGCTCGACTCGGCGATCTACTACCCCGACGAGGGCCACGTCTATGCCCCGAGGCTCATCAAGGCTCTTCTGGGCGCGCTCTCCCGGCGCCGGATCCCTCTCGAACAGGGGGTCAGCGTCACACGCATCGCCCCATCCGGCCACGGAACCCTCCTCGTCTTCGACCGGGAAGGAGGATGCCGGGAGGCGGAAAAGGTCGTGCTGGCCGCCGGAGCCCTGCTCTCAGACATCGAAATCCCCGGAACCCGGGTTCCGGTAACCCCGGTCAGCGGCCAGATCCTGGCTGTTCGCTCTCCCGGATCCTTCTACCGTCGGGTGGTCTTCTATCCCCCCCACGGCTACTTCGTCCCCAAGCTCGACGGAACGGTGGTGATCGGAGCCACCGAAGAAACAATCGGAACCCGGACCCGGGTGACCCCGGCCGGACTCATGGAGTTTCTGTCTCCCCTCTCGTCCCTCGCCCCTGGCCTATTGGAGCTCCCCCTCCACCACACCTGGTCCGGACTTCGTCCGAAATCCCCCGATGCCCTCCCGATCCTGGGACCCCATCCCGAATGCCCCGGCCTCTTCCTGGCCGGCGGCCACTACAGGAACGGAATCCTCCTGGCCCCGGTCACGGGAGAGATCATGGCGGACTGGATCGAGGGAGGCTCCCCCGCCCTCTCCCTCCCCTTTCTTCCGGACCGGTTTCTGAAGAGCCGGAACGGGTAGGCCCGGACGGTCTTCATGGGACGAACAGACCTTCTCGCGCTTTCCTCCGAAATCATAAAATGCCGGCGCTGTCCCCGACTTGTCGACTGGCGGGAGAAGGTTGCCCGGGAGAAGGTCGCCCGCCATGCCCGGGAGAGCTACTGGGGGCGCCCTGTCCCCGGGTTTGGGGACCCTTCCGCCCGTTTCTGGGTTTTGGGCCTGGCTCCGGCAGCCCACGGGGGAAACCGGACGGGCCGGGTCTTCACCGGGGACCGCTCGGGGGATTTCCTCTATCGGGCCCTCTACGAGGCCGGCTTCTGCAACCAGCCGACCTCGGTCTCGAAGGACGACGGTCTTGCCCTTTACGATCTCTATGTCTCGGCGGTCGTCCGGTGCGCACCCCCGGACAACAAGCCGACAACTCTGGAATACGCGGCCTGCCGGCCCTTTCTCGAACGCGAGTTCCGCTCTCTCGACCGTCTCTCCCTCGTGCTGGTCCTGGGGGCGGTGGCCTACCGGGAATACCGGAAGATGCTCTCCTGCGTAACCGGCGGGCCCCTTCCTCATTTCCCCCCTTTCGCCCACGGAGGCTTCCTCCCGTCCTTCCCGGGATTTCCGGCCCTTCTGGCCTGCTACCATCCCAGCGCCCGGAACACCCAGACCGGCCTTCTCACCCCGGCCATGATGGGGGAGATCCTGGAAAGGGCCAAAAAGATCCTGGGCAAATGAAATCTCCCTGCCATGACGGGCACCGGTTCATCAGCCCTGAG
>JAJZGM010000252.1 GCA_021828525.1 Nitrospirota bacterium
CGGTTTCTTCGTCGTCATTCCTTTTGACGTCAGTCAGATCAGGAAAAACCCGTTCGTCGATGCGGACAGCCCGGTTTGAACGGTAGACCCCTGGCCTCCCCCGAAAGCGGATGGCCTTTTCGATTGAGAGATTGATAGGATCATCCACATACTGGTCAAGAGGGATCACATCCCCCGGTTTCCAGGCCATGATCTCCGAAAGACGAGCCCGAGCCGTTCCGAGCTCGGCGACAACCTTCACCGGAACACTGTCGAGCTGCTGCCGGAGCCTGAGAATCCATCGGTGGTCGACTTCATACTGGTCACTCTGAAACCCTGTATAAAGCTTTTCCTTGATCGGCTCGATGGTCGAATAGGGGATACAGATATAGACAGGTCGTCCCTGTCCATCGATATCGAGGCGATATGTCAGGGAGATCACCATTTCCGTCGGTGAAACGATCGCGGAAAACTGAGGATTGATTTCCGAGCGGATATAGGTCACCCCGATGTGATGAACTGGAGCCCAGGCCTTTTCGAAATCCCCGATGGCCTGGTTTAAGATATTGCGCGTAATACGGTTTTCGATAGGAGAAAAATCCCGGCCCTCGACCTTGACGTGCCCCCGGCCGACCCCTCCGAAAAGATGGTCGACCAGAAGATAGACCATGCGGGCATCGATGATCAGAAGGAAATTCCTTTTCATGGGCTCGAGACGGAGGATGTTGATATTGGAGGGAAGCGCCACCTTTTTGATGAACTCGCCGAACTTGATCATTTCGGTGGACACAGGGGAAAATTCGACGGCCTTTCTGAGCGTGGAGGAGAGCGTCACCTGAAAAAAGCGGGCAAACCTTTCGTTGACAATCTCAAGGGTGGGCATTCTCCCACGAATAACCCGTTCCTGGCTTGCCAGGTTGTATTCCCGGGTTTTTTTCCCTGGTTCTTCCTGGACCTCGGGTTTCTGGGTCTCGATATCGCCTTCAACAATCCCCCGGAGCAGGGCGTTGACCTCATCCTGGGACAGAATGTTTTCAGCCATCGACGTGATTCCTCTCGAACTGTAATTTCCGGCAGACGTCCATCCCCATCAGGAGGATCACCCTCCCCCCATCTTATCGGACAGATTCCCGATTCATGACACCCTGAGCCCGAGACAGGCAGAAAGGAAGGTCTTCATTTCTTTTTCAGCTGACCTTGCCGACTCCGGGTTGTAAGAAGGACGGTCCTCACAGAAGAAGCCATGTTCGGCCCCCGGATAACTGATCATCCGGAATTTTTTCCCTGCCTTCTCGAGAGCGGCAGAAACGGCCCTTCTTTCTTCTTCCGGTATGAAGGAATCTTTTTCGCCATAAAAGAGAAGAAGGTTCGCCGCGATCTTTCCCACTCCCGCAAGTGGAACCTCCGTATGACCGGGAAAATATCCTTTCGGAGCCCCGATGCCTCCCCCGTAAAAGGAGATGGCGCAATGGATCTCATTTCCGAACCATTCCGAAGAGAGAAAGGACAGGCGACCGCCCATGCAGAACCCTACCACAGCGATTCTCCCCGAATCGACCCGGGGATCCTCCTTCAAAAGATTGAGGGTTCTCGAAATATCTTCCCTTGCCTCCTCATCCTTCATCCGGGAGAGGTTGTTCGTGACTGTTTCCCGATCCCCGTAAGCGACAACCCGTCGATCCCGGGGAAGACGATGGTAGAGGTCGGGGGTGACTGCCACCATACCCCAGGAGGAAAGTCTTTCCGTCAGCTTTCGAAAATGTTCATTGACCCCGAAGGCCTCCATGATGACGATAATCCCTGGAAACTTCCCTGTCCCTTCAGGTGAGGACCTGTAAGCGAATCCGCGATCAACCCATTCTGCCATCAACCTCTCTCCTTTCTATCAGGTCTCCAAGGTTCCCATATCGATGACAAACCGATACTTGACATCTCCCCTGAGAGTCCGGTCATAGGCCTCGTTGACCTTCTGGATCGGAATCATTTCGATGTCGGACACTATTTCCTTTTGCCCGCAAAAATCGAGCATTTCCTGTGTTTCCCGGATCCCTCCGATCAGGGAGGCCGTCAGATTTCTCCGACGGGAAATCAGAAGAAAGGAATGAATCGCCAGGGGTTTCTCGGGGACGCCCAGAAGCACGGCTGACCCGTCCTTCCGGAGAGCTCCCAGGTAAGGAGCGAGATCGTGGTCTGCCGACACGGCGTCCACAATAAGATCGAAGCGGTTCGCCACGGAAGCGCCCCAGCCATCCTTTTTTGTCAGTATGAAGTCATGGGCCCCCAGCTTCCTCGCGTCCGACTCCTTGGCAGGGGAGGTGCTGAAGACCGTGACACGGGCTCCCATGGCCCTTGCAAACTTGATCGCCATATGGCCGAGACCGCCGAGACCGACGACGCCGACTTCCATTCCCTCCCTAACGCGGAATCGCCGGAGGGGGGAGTAGGTCGTAATCCCGGCACAAAGGAGGGGGGCCACATGGGAAAGCGGCAGATTGTCGGGAAGTCTCAGGACAAAGTCTTCGGACACGACGATC
>JAJZGM010000031.1 GCA_021828525.1 Nitrospirota bacterium
CATGAGCCAGGCCATCCCCAGCCTTTCCGGAATGGAGACTTCATGGGCTTTTTGGGCCCCTTCCGAACGGGGAATTCCCAAGTAGCCGATGCCGTAGAATTTGACGAATCCCATGGCCGCCAGGGCCGATGCCAGGACGAGGAGGGCTGCCCCAAGGAGGACGGCACTTCTAAGAAGGGTTCCGGATAATGTCCCTGCCTGAAGGGAGGCTTGCAGCAGGAGCCATTCGGAAACAAAGCCGTTCCCTGGAGGGAGTCCGGAAATGCACAGGACCCCTCCCAGAACCAGGACCCCCGAAAAGGGCATCCGCCGGAGCAGGCCCCCCATTGTGTTCAGGTCGTTGGTTCCGGAGGCGTGGATCATCGTGCCTGCCCCCAGAAAAAGGAGGCTTTTGAAAAAGGCGTGGTTGATGGCGTGGTAGAGAGAGGCCCCGAGGGCCAGTTCTCCGGCTACGGGATGGCCTGACCTGAGGTAGAGGATCGAGAGGCCAATCCCCAGGAAGATGATTCCGATGTTTTCGATGGAAGAGTAAGCGAGAAGTTTCTTGGGGTCCGACTGGAGCAGGGCATGGAGTATGCCGAACAGGGCCATGAACCCCCCCGCCAAAAGGACCGGCACCCCCCAAGAATAGTTCAGGTGACCCGGGCCCAGGAGTCCGAAAGAAACGCGGAGAAGGCCATAGACGGCTGTCTTGAGCATGATTCCGCTCAAAAGGGCCGAGGCCGGGGATGGAGCGACCGGATGGGCTTCGGGGAGCCAGACATGAAGCGGGAGCAGTCCGGCCTTGGCCCCGAATCCCAGAAGGGCGCATACAAAGATGAGAAGGGCCACTCCGCCAGTGGGGTCGCTTTTCCCCATCGCCTCGAAGGTAAATGCGGACAGGCCGGGAGCAAGTCCCGAGGGCTCGCGGGAGGCCAGAAAGAAAAAGGCCGCGAGGATCAGGAGGCTCCCGAAATGGGCCATCAGCAGGTAGAGATAGCCGGCATTTCTCACATCCTCCCGGGTGTTTTCCGTTACGACAAGGGCATAGGAGACGAGGGCCATCGTCTCCCAGAAAACCATGAAGAGGTAGGCATCATCGGCCAGCAGGACTCCCTCCATGGAGGCAAGGAAGAGAGCGGTCCTGAGAAAGAAGGAGGGAATCCGCGGGGTGGGGAGACTCCGGAGATAGCCGGCGGAAAAGATCAGGATGCCTGTGGCGGCCCCTCCCAGAAGCAGGAGAAAGAAGCTCGAAAGGGGATCCTGGCGAAAGTGGAACGGAAGTCCGGGAAGTCCTCCGGGGACAATCCGGTGAAGGTCGGCGGGAGCGGCGAGTCCGCTGAGCCCGGAAAAGGCAAGGGTCACGCCTCCGGCGGCGAGAAGGAACAAAAGGGGGCTAAGGAAGGCGCGGGATTTCCGAAGGAGAAAAAAACCCAGGATTGCAGTTATTCCCCAGAACAAAAGGACAAGCAGGCTCGTTTCGAGCGGATCGGGGGGAAGAGTCATGAAAGAAGGTCACATGGATAAAAAGATTCCTTGCTCGGGAGGGCGCGAGCCGGGAGAGGATCGGATTTCTTGTTGTCGGGGATCGGAATCCCGTCTTCCACGGATACTCCGTTCATTATTTAATGTTACCTTGTACAGTATATCACTCACATGGGGGTGGTGTGCAACGGGTCGGGAGAAGGGGGGAATGACAAATTCCTTGAATTCCCCTTGCCGACCCGATTAGGATGGAAGAGAGGCAGGGAGGACGAGAATGCGAGAGGATCCAAGAGAAATCCAGCAAAACGAGGTGGCCCGGGAAATCGAACGCAGCCAGGGGCCGATTCCCTGGTGGATGGTGATTCTGATCGTCATCGTTTACGCGACGGCCATCATCCTGTCGCTTCCCATCCTGGGGAACCGGACCGGGCAGAATATCAATACCTTTTTCAGCGACACCCACACGCGGGGGACCTTCGACTTCGGGACTGTGGGCGGGGGGGCCTATCTGGCCGGCGGATTTTTCGTCATTTACTACGTGTTCATGATCCGGCCCCGGCGAAAGAACAGGAAAAAGCCCGCCAGCCCTTCCGGACTCTGACCTTGGCCACCCTGCGGGGCAAGATACTGTCCGCCGTCCTTTTTATCCTCACCTGCCTGACAACGACGGGGGCGGGGGCGATCCTTTCGGGGAAGGATCCCTTGGACTCCCTGTCCGCCTTTCTTTCCGGGATTCCCTATTCCTTCACGCTCATGCTGATCCTGTCGGCCCACGAGGCCGGGCACTATTTTGTCGCAAAGGGGTATGGCGTCTCCTCCCCCCTTCCGTGGTTCATTCCGGCCCCGACACTCATCGGCACCTTCGGGGCAGTGATCCGTCTCCCCCGTCTCCCCGGAAGCCGCCTGGCCCTCTTCGACATCGCCCTGGCAGGCCCGATCGCGGGACTGGTTCCATCCGTCATCGCCCTCGCCATCGGAATCCGTCTCTCCTCCACCCTTCCGGGGGGGGCTCCCCCCTCCTCTGGAATGGAAATCGGCGAATCCCTGCTTTTCCGCCTTCTGGCCTGGATCTTTTCGTCGGGGTCAACCGGGGGTTCGACCCTCCTCCTCTCTCCGGTCGGATTCGCAGGGTGGGTGGGACTCCTTGTCACCGCCCTCAACCTGATGCCTGTCGGACAGCTTGACGGGGGACACCTGGCCTGGGCCCTTCTCGGCCGCAAGTCCAGAAGACTCCTTTGGGGGATCTTTCCTCTTCTGCTTTTCCTGGGGTTCAGGGGGTGGCGGGGGTGGTGGATCTGGGCAGGCCTCCTTCTTCTCATGGGAGTCTCCCATCCGGAGCTTGCCGACGCAGAGACACGGCTTCCTTCCTCCCGGATCGTCTGGGGGGTCATCGCCCTCGTCATCGAGATTCTTGTCTTTGTTCCGGATCCTCTGCGATTTGTCTGATCTTGTCCACCATAAAGCCATGGATGAGTCCGTTGCTCGCGACCACCAGGGGAGACTCGAGGTGGAAGGGCCCTCCCTGCCCGTCGGTGACCGTTCCTCCGGCCTCCCTGACGATCAGTGTGGCCGCCGCTGTGTCCCACGGTGAAAGATTCCTCTCCCAGAATCCGTCCAGGACTCCCATAGCCACGTGACAGAGATCGAGGGCGGCAGATCCCGAGCGTCGAATTCCCTGAACCTCCCGGGAGAAGCCTTCGAAGGTCTCCATATTTCTGAGACGGGGAGTATCGGCACAGTTGTAGGAGAATCCGGTGGCCAGGAGAGATCGGGCGGGGAGCGACTCTTCCGAAACGGAGAGAGGGTGGCCGTCGAGGGTCGCCCCCCGTCCGGCCACCGCCTCGTAGTGCATCTTCCTGAGGGGATCAACGACAAGTCCGTAGAGAACGGTGCCGGCGGACTCGAAGGCGATCGAGATGCAGAAACAGGGGTAACGATGGGCATAGTTGGTCGTTCCGTCGAGGGGATCGATGATCCATCGATGGGGGCTCTCTCCTGCCGGCGAGGTCCTGCCGCTCTCTTCGGCAAGGAAGGAGTGGCCGGGAAACTCCCTCAAGACCGTTTCGATGACGGCCCTCTCGGATGCCAGGTCGATCTCCGTGACCAGATTGATGCGTCCCTTGAAACCGATCTCGATCTTCCTGGTCATCCCCTCGAGAAGAATGCCGGAGGCGAGTTCCGCCGCTTTCCGGGCTGTGACGGAGACCCTTTCGGGTGTGGTCCCCTCCGGCCATGGGGAGAGGCCAGGAGAAATATTTTTCTGGGAAGAATTCATGACGGTGACTTTCATCTCGGGAGGATCAGGATTGTGGTTCTGCCAGAACAGGCCCCATCTTATCAGATTCCGCCCTGAATTCCACGGGCTTGTGCCGGGGATGGGACGGGACTATCCAGAGACGGGTTTCTTGTACGATAATGAAAAGATGAAACCGAATTTTCCGGAGGGCTGCAAATTATGTTTGTGACGATCACATTTATTCGGTGGCTCCATCTCGTTGGGGCGGCGGCGCTGGTGGGGGGCATGGTTCTCCAGCTCTTCGTCGTGAGCCCTCTCCTCTCCTGGGTCGATCCCTCCATCCGCGGAAAACTTGCGAAAAAGGCGACGGACTTCTATCTTCCTGTCTTCTGGGTCAGCCTCTCCCTTCTCATTATGACCGGGGCCTTTGTCATCTTCGACCGGCTCGTCTCTCTCGAGAACATGGTCTTCCCCTACAAGAACTCCTATGAGACCTTCTGGCTTCTGAAGCTGAGCTTCGTCGGCGGAATCGCCCTTTTGGGGATCCTGATCGCCCGGATGTCGGGAGAGATCCGGACGACGACCCGTCAGCAGCTTGCCTCGGGTCCCGACTCCGAACAGGCGCTGAAGCTCGAGGAAAAGAAGAGCCGCCTCCGACAGACGGTGGGACTTCTCCGGAACCTGAATGTCGTTCTCGGGATCTTCGTTCTCCTCTGGGCGGCCGTTCTCCAGAACATTTTCGGACTTCTGATTCTCCGATAGTCCTGCGCGGATCCCGTTGCGCCCTACCCAAAGAGAGGAGCCTTCTTGGCCTATTTTCTCAAAAAGAACGACCGTCCGAAGAATCCTGCCGACCGAAAGATTCCCACGACGATGGCGACCCAGCATCCGGACAATGCGGCGGCTCCCTACTGGAAATCCAACCATGAACCCTTCATCAGCACGTTGGACGAGATCGAAGAGTGTTACAGGGCCTACATCGACATCGGCTGCCAGGAGTACATGTGGGACTGGGAGGGAAAATATGTCGACGAGGGAGTGGTCGAAAAGCTCTTTTCCACCCATTATGACTACTTCAAGGAAAATCAGATCGGAAAGGATGTCTTCCTGACCTTCCGGCTTCCGAACATCTGGTATGAAAAGGAATACCGGATCGCCCGGGCCTACATCGGCATCCTGACATTCGAGGACCTGGCGCGGGATCTGGGGCTCAAGACCCCGCCGGTCTTCGAAGTCATTCTGCCCATGACCGATGAAGGTCAGAAGATGATCTATCTCCAGCAGACCTTCCGGAAGATCGCCCGGCTCAAGAACCAGGTCTTCGACGAAGAGGGGACGGTCCGGGACTCTTCCTACCTGCAGGTCATTCCCCTTGTCGAGGGGGTATCGGAACTGACCGTCTCCCGCAAGATCCTTCACGACTACGTCGATCTTCATGCCGCGGAATACGGCTCGAAGCCCCTTTACCTGCGGCCCTTCATTGCCCGATCGGACCCCGCGCTGAATGCCGGCATCGTTCCCGCGACCATTGCCGCCAAGGTGGCCTTGTCGGAGTATTTCCGCTTCGAGGAAGAGACGAATATCCCTGTTTTCCCTATCATGGGTGTCGGTTCCCTTCCCTTCCGGGGAGGGCTTTCTCCCTGGAACGTTCCCCATTTCATCGAGGAATATCCCGGCGTCCGGACGGTCACAGTCCAGTCGGCCTTTCGCTATGACTATCCTCAGGAGGATGTGCGCGAGGCCATCAATCTCCTCAATCGATCCCTGCCTGGAACAGTCCCGTTGGCCTACACCCCTGAAGAAGTTTCCGCGGGAGAACGCCTGGTCACGATCTTCTCCGAGCATTATCAGCAAACGGTCGAGGAGGTGGCGGACGTCATCAACCGGATCTCTGCCAGCATCCCCCCCCGACGGGAACGGAAGCTCCACATCGGGCTGTTCGGCTATTCCCGGGGGATCGGCCAGAAACATCTCCCCCGGGCGATCGGATTCACCGCCTCCCTTTACTCCCTGGGGATTCCGCCTGAACTGATCGGGACAGGGCGAGGAATTGCCCAGGCGATCAGGGAGGGATACGCCGAGCCTCTTTCCCTCTTCTACCGGCGCCTGAAGGACGACATGCAGGAGGCAGGCCATTACCTGAACAAGGAAAACCTGACCTTTCTTGCATCGGAAAACCAGGGCTGGATGTCAGTCAAGGAGGATATCGAACTCGTTGAGGATTTCTTCAAGATCGAACTGGGCCCGGTGACGGTCGAGCATTATCTCCACAGGAATTTTGTTTCCAGCATTTACTTTCTGATGCAGGAGGAGAAGGATTTTTCGGAATATCTGCTCAAGGCGGCCCTCCTGCGGAGATCCCTCGGCTAATCGGACAAACAAAGACATGAAACGTCAGGAGTAGGGCCTTGGCCAAATCCCTTGAGAAGCGGCTGTTTTTAAAGATTGTCATGCCGGTCCTCGTCATGATCGTCATCGCATGGGTCCTTTATTCCGTCAAGGATCCGTTGATGAAGGGGGCCGCGGGTGTAGCCCTCCTTTTTTTCATCTCCTTTGTCGTCTTCATTCTCCGGAAGCAATGGCAGGAAAGGGAAGATTTCAAGGTGCCGATCTGGCTTTTTGTGGTCCTGATCTCGATCCTGATTCTTTTTCTCACTCTGGTGGGAGTTCTTCCCATCGTCACAATGTATACAAAGCCCCCTTCGTCTTATCCCTGATCCGCTCCCCCCGGGGCCGCCGGCTCCGGAGAAGGTGGTATTTTTTCCACACATCCGGGAAAAAAACGACACTTTTCTCCCCGGTTTTCCAAGGCGAAGGGAACATTTCTTTCTTAAATCATTAATACATAAAGGATGGTGTTATTGGCACAGGCCTTGCTTTAATTCTTGAGAGCGACCTTGCTATGGCAGGTTCCAATGCCGGCCGATAAGAAATGGAAGGGAATCAAAAACGGAATCAGACCTCCCGGATGGGGAAAGGGACGACGATGAGGTGGCAGCGCACACTGAGAAAACCGGTCGAGATACGCGGAGCAGGTCTTCACTCCGGCAAAGAGGTCGTGCTGATCCTTCATCCGGCCCCTGAAAATCACGGAATCGTCTTTCATCGGTCCGACCTGGGGAGCGTCTATATTCCGGCTCATGTCCGCTTCGTCTCGGCGGAGAGGTCCACCCTCTCCACAGTCCTTTTCGACGGGCAGGCGACGGTACAGACGATCGAACATCTCCTGTCCGCTCTGAACGGACTCTACCTCGACAATCTCGTCGCCGAGATCAGCGGGGCAGAGGTTCCGATCCTGGACGGCTCCTCCCGGAATCTTGTCGCGGCCATTTCCGGGGCAGGGATTGTGGAGCAGAGGAAGGCCCAGAAATTTTACCGCGTCGTCCGATCTGAGGAGTTCGTATCAGGCAACAAATATCTCTCCGTGGAACCTTCCGACCGTTTTGAGGT
This sequence comes from Nitrospirota bacterium, assembly GCA_021828525.1. GTDB lineage: Bacteria > Nitrospirota > Leptospirillia > Leptospirillales > Leptospirillaceae > UBA4572. The sequence goes on from JAJZGM010000031.1 coordinate 7,151, forward strand.
GGACTATGAGATCGACTTTGGCCCCGATCTCCTCCAGCGGTATCATTTTATCTTGAGCGAAGCCACCTATGAATCGGAAATATCCCGGGCCAAGACCTTCTGTTTCGAGACGGATGTCCACAAGATGCGGGCGATGGGCTTGGCGAGGGGAGGAAGTCTCAGCAACGCTCTCGTGATGGGGAAGACCTCTCTTTTAAATCCGGATCAGCAAACTTACGCGGATGAGTTCGTCCGCCACAAGATCCTCGACTTTCTGGGAGATATCCGGCTTCTTGATCGCCCGGTCGTCGGCCGTTTCGTTGTCCGGAGGGGGGGCCATGCCTTTCACACCGAATGCCTGCGCTCCCTTTGGGAAAAGGGAAGCCTCGCCCTCTCGACCCAGACGCCCTTCCCTGCAGACTCCCAAGCCCCGGTTTCCGGAAAGACGCTCCTTCCCGTCAGGCAGTAATCGGGGCCTGCGCGTTTTTGTGAAATCCGGTCTCAGTTGCGCTGTTCCCGGGCGAGGGAGACGATGGAAATGACAAGGTGAGCTCCCGAAACCTCTGTCTGACAGCCAAGACGGTATTCAGGGTCGAGCATCATGGCCTTGGCCAGAAAGTCCTCTTTTGAATTCCTTTCCCTCAGCGATTCAAGCCCTTCGAGTACTTTCACAAGGCAGGTTCCGCAGGCCGCATTCCCTCCGCATACGAACCCGAAGGTGATTCCATGGGCCATGGCACCCTGAAGAATGGTGTCTCCTGCCGGAATGTCGATCTCGCGATCGAGCTCAATGATCTTGACAGAGGGCATTGAAACTCCCTTGTTTTGGCAGGTGAAGGCTAGCGTCCATAGAGTTGGCTTACCAGACCCTTGACGGCCGTGTCGGCAACGACGCGGAATGTGGCAGGAGTCGACGGAAAGACGAGCTTCTCGTAACCCCGCCCCTCTCCAATGCCTTCCCAGACAATTCGTTCCTGTTTTGTGTCATAAATCCTTGCATAAATCCGGACCTGTTCAGCCCCCCCCGCAATTTCGGCCATCTGGATCTGGGTTTCAAAAAGGTACCGGACACCCAGACGTTGTGCGAATGAACGGGTGGCGGTCATGCCGCGGATGCTATGGGCCGAGATGTGTGGGGCCATCTGGTTCCAGAGGGAGGCGAGGGCGGAATCACGCCGGATATGGTCACTGACCGAGGACTCCTCCATTAGAACCCCGGGTTGGGTGAAATGTTTTCTCATGGCCCTGTCGAGAAGTCTCCCGATGGTTGTCGCTTCTTCGATGGTTCCCGAGCCGGTGACGGTCGGTGTGAGGGCCATTTTCCCCTTGGCCAGGATGGCGGGAGAAAAACCTTCCGCCGAATAGGTTTCCTTTGAAAGATTGTTGATCGAGTCAGCACATGAGGAAAGCAGGAGAAAAAGGACGGAAACGACCAGATTACGTGTTCGGCTTTTCAGGGTCATCGGTTTTGTCCATCAATTGTGAAAAATCCATGTTGGGGGGCGTCTTTTTAAGAATGTTTTCCTTGACGAAAATGGGAACCTGGCCCCGGATGGCGATGGCAACGGCGTCGCTGGGACGGGAGTCGATGGCAAACTCCGAATTTTCCGAGATGAGATGGAGGGAGGCGAAGTAGGTTTCTCCTTCGAGCTTGTTTATGACCGCGGAGAGAAGCTTCACATTGATGGAAGTGAGAAGGGAGATAAAAAGATCATGGGTTTGGGGACGGTCGGGATGGGATCGGGCCAGTCCCATAGAGATGGCCTGGGCCTCAAAGGGGCCGACCCATACCGGAAGTGTCCACTCCCGGCTTTCGTCCTGCAGGATGAGAATATAGGACTGGTTGGTGGCGTCGAAGAAAATTTCCTTGACGAAGACCTGGATCATGAAAGGGCTCCTTTCCGGAAGGGTCTTTCCGGATTCTTCTGTTAGATGAACCTATTCTATCACTGAATCTCCCGGGTTGGAAAAAAGAGACCAATCACCGGTTTTCAAGTCATGAAACGTAAATGTTTCATGGTTGAATCATTATCAATTCTGTGATATGGTCTGGCCACGGGAGGCTCCGAAATTCTCCTGCAAGTGGTGAGTGTCCTGATAAATAAGAGTGTTCCCTACGGGAACGAAGGTTTGGAAAACCAACGGGAGGTCGATTATGAAAAAGATTTCCGATCGTGGAGAATCCAAGGGAATGTTGGCGGTGGTGATGGTGGCCGGACTCTGGTTCGGACTCATTGCCGTCTTCGACCATATTTCCATGCTTCAGAATCACTGGATGGGATCCTGGTGATCCTTTTTTCTCGTCAATCATGAAAAGGGTAGCCGTTCGGCTACCCTTTTTTCTTGACTCCGTCTTCGAACGCTGTCTCAGCGTTCAAGAGTTCATTCTTCTTCTCCCTCGTTCTTTCCTGAAACAAGTGTGAGGACCGGCACTGGAGAAGGCTCCGCCATCATGCCCTGGGATTCCGTCTGATTTTGGAGGCCGGGCCGGGCGACCTCTCCGATCTCAGCGGCGGAACTTTCAGACCGCGCAGCTTCCTCCTGGACAATTTTTTGCGGGAGGTCTGGGATAAAGCCTCCCTGAATCCTGGTCCAGAGACTCTCCAGGGCCGCAAAGCCAGCCCCTCTTTTTGTTCCGGCCGTTGCCTGCTCGATCAGGCCTCCCTCGAGAAAAATCCCCATGGCAAAGCGTTTTTGGTGGGAGGGACCGGATTCCTCGACGAGCCGTATTTCGGGTATTGCCCCAAAATGCTGCTGGGCCCATTTCTGGACGAGAAGCTTGTAGTTCGGAGGATTCTTCCCCCGTTCCCGGGGACGGATAACCTCCGGCTCGGCCGGAGCAACCGGAGTGCGGGGTTCCCGGGGTGGGGCGGCCTCGATGTTCCGGAGAATCTCCTGAAGAGGCTGGGCGAACCATGGAATCAGAACCTGGCGGGCCGTCTCCAGTCCGTATTCGCAGTAAATGGCCGCGGCGAGGGATTCGAAGGTGTCGGCAAGGAGAGAGTGGTTTTCCCGTTCTCCGGAAGAATGGCTCCCCTTTCCGAGAATCATGTAGGACCCGAGATCCATGCGTCGGGCAATCGATGCAAGGGTCTGGGTGCTCACGATGGTTGAAAAGACTTGTCCAACCTCTCCTTCCGTGGCCTGGGGCCACATGTTGAGAAGGTATTCGCTGACAATGAGTCCGACGACCCGGTCTCCAAGAAATTCAAGGCGTTCGTAGTTGGGAATGGGCTTTTTCCGACCCCGTTCATGAGAGGCGGAGCGATGGGTCAAGGCCTCTTCTATGCGGAAGCTTTCCTTGAAAGGGAGGCCGAGCATCCGGATCAGAGTCTCCGCTGATTTGGGCGTATTTCCCTGTCTGACATCTCCCAACGGACCCTCCAATCTAGAGTTTTTGATTTGTGATACTTCTGTGATTCTCGGATTCGATGAATTCATGAATTATGCCGCCAAGGCCAGCCCTTCCGGAAGGGATATTCTGTCCCTGTCCGGAGATGCAGGATTTCATCATAACATATTTTATCAGGGGGAAAGTGTGTTTCGGGTCACGCAGTTTGACATCTTCCTCTTCCCCTGGCCTGTAGCGGAGCTGATCGGAAGGAAATTTGGCAGCGGCGAGACCCCTTCTGTGGGCTCCAAAGCCTTCGCCTCTGGTTGGGATGAAGTCTTCGTTCCACAGGCCAGGCGGGCGAGTCACGCCCTTAGACTATTGATCCCGTGGGGGGCAGCGAACCGGACCACCCGAAGATCGAACCCCCTGATGTCGGGAAGCGGAGGAGCCGGGACGTGGGTCTGCCGCCCTGTCTGGAGTGTAGCCAGCCAAGCTAAATGACTGGGCTTTAGGGGATTTCAGGTAAAAATGCAGG
>JAJZGM010000032.1 GCA_021828525.1 Nitrospirota bacterium
TTCTCGTCTCGTTCCTTGTCCATGTGGCCGGGATCACCCTCTTTCTCAAGGATCCGGCCTTCCATCAGGCGGTGGAGAATCTCATTTCCGCCGCTCCAAAGAAGCTTTCCCCTCTGGCGCAGCAAAAAAGGGCGCTCGAGAAGAAGCCCGTCTTCATCGATCTGGTCGATCCGTCCAAGGTCCCCCTCAGGCAGCAGTCCTCTGCGCCCCTCCTCCCGAAGGGATTTTCCATAAACGGAAAGCCGAAGGGGGTCGAGCACCGGACCGTCCACAATCCTCCCGTTCCCAAGTCCGCTCCAAGGACTCCGCTTCCGCCCGATCTCCTTGCGAGGACCGAGGCGCCCCGGGAGGCCCCAAAGGCCGACAACACCCCCGGGTTCCGTCAGGTCCACAAGTCCCGGCGGCATGAAAAGCCCAACAAGTCCAAGGCAGAAACGGGGCGGGAAGTTCCCAGACCCGACATGAAGGAGACGGCCCGAAAGGAGAGCAAGACCCCTCCCCAGAAGCCTGTCATCCGCCAGCCCCTGACCAAGCAGCAGATCCAGAAAATCCTGGCCCAGGAGTCGCTCGGAAATCCCCTGACCCGGCACCTCGACCTGTCCAAGGAAATAGCCCCGGCCTACAGCGACAGGCAGTCTGAACTCGACCGGATTGCCGCCAACCTCGAAGATGAAACCTACTCAAGCTACATCCGGAGAATCCAGGAGCGCTTCGAGACAATAGGGGAATACCCTCCCGATGCCGCGGCTCGTGGTACGACGGGTCGGGCTCTGGTGACCTTCACGATCAGTGCGGATGGAACGCTTGTCCATATTGCCCTCACGCAAAGCTCCGGGAGCCGGGCGCTTGACGAAGAGTCGCTTCGCATTGTCAGGGTCGCGGCCCCCTATATTCCTCTTCCGGTCTCATTCCACAAGACAAGCCTGACACTGACTTGGGCCTTCATATACTATAACGGTGGATTCCATGTCATCCAGTAAATTTCCTGTCCCTCGGTTTTTCGGTCTCCTTTTTGCCCTTTTTCTGCTTCCATCCCTCCCGGACACCTCCCCGGGAGGGGAACTTCCCACGGCGAAGGCCAGCAGCTCCCTCGACCAATACCGGGACAATCTGCTGCTTCTTCAGCGTGAGCCGCCATTCCCTTCCCTATGGGGAGCATCGGAAAAGGGTTGGCGGAAAATGGCGATATGGGAGAACCTCCGTCCCCAAGACCTTCCTCCGCCTCTGGACGGCAGGGCCGCTTTCCTGAAAGCCTGGTTCCTCACTCCGGGTACGGCCCTTACCGAGGAGAGTCTGGCGCCTGCCCTTTCGGCCTTCCCTGACCTGGCCCCCCTTCTCCTCTGGCATCTTGCCCATTCGGAGGGTGTCGGGAAGAGCGACCGGAAGATGCTCTCGCGTCTCTCCGCAGGCCGGGAGAACGATCTTTTTTCTCCTTCATCGCGTCCTGAAGGGGGAGATGGACGGGCCCGGGACATCTTCCGGAGGGCCATGGCGGCTTCGGGGAAAGAGAGATCCACCCTCCTCGGCCGTCTTATCTCAAACCATCCCCTGAGTCCCGAAAGCACCATCGCTCTTTTAAGGCTTGGACCAACCCGTGTCGGAGGAGATCTTCTCGTTCCGCGGTGGGTATATCTCCAGGCCATGGGTGCCAATGACCTGGTTCTCCGCGAAACGAAGGCCTATCTCGAATCTTCTCCTCCCTTTCCCTTTCGGGACAGGGCCCTTTACCTCGAAGCCCGGTCCCTTGCCATGCTCGGACATTCCCGGAAGGCTACGGTCCTGATCGAACAGGCTCTCTCTGCCAGATCCCGGATCCGTCTCCGATCCGATTTTTTGATGCTTCGTTGCCGGATCCTGCTTTCAAAGGATTTGCCCCGGGGGGCCAAATGCCTGGACCGCCTCTCCGCAGACTATCCCGGCTCCAGCATGCTCCCCTCCCTCGTTGTGTTGGCCCTGCATCAGGATCTGGTGCACCCACTGCCATCCCTTCCTGAGGGCTGGCGCTTTTCCTCAAGGTTCTGGAACGAAGCTGAAGTCCGGGAGGCGGTCTGGCTGTTTGGCCTCGATGAAGCCCTGCGGGGAGAAAGCGGGAGAGCACTTTCGACCTGGGGCCACCTTGCGAGGTGGCTTCGGGCCCATTCCACGGATTCGCCGGGATTTTATGCGAGAGTCCTCTATTTCATGGCCCGGGAGGAGGAGCGCACGGGACAATCGGAAAAGGCGCGGCGACTGTATCGTCAGGTGATCCGCCAGGGATCCGAGTCTCCCTATCCTCTCTGGGGTGCCATTGCCTGTCGAGGGGGATGCGGGACATTTCGCCTGAGACCTCATCACCCCACACGCGAGAACAGTCCGCCATTTTTTCTTCGAAGGGCGATGGAGGAACTTTTTCAGATGGGCCTTTTTGGTCCGGCCCTGGTTCTCGAGCGCCTCTACGAGAACCCTGGAATGGACAGAGACCAACTCAGGCGATACGGCGACCTTAATCTGTCCGTATCGGCCCGGGAACGCCTTTTGCTTGTCGACAGGATCTTCCCGGCCCATGGGACGGCGATGCGGCTGCCGACCGGTGAATGGATGTCTGCATCAATTCTGGAAGGATTCCGGGAGTCGGGGGTCCCGACTTTGTGGGCCCTCTCCATTGCCAGGCAGGAAAGCCGCTTCAGGGAGCGATCTCTTTCGGTGGATGGAGCTCTAGGTGTCATGCAGCTCATGCCCCGTACGGCCCTCGCTGTGGCCGGGCAGTCGGACGAACCTCTGCGAAAATCTCTGGGACGGAATCTGGGCCGGGTGCGCCACCCCGACGTGAACAGCCTGATCGGAGGGCTTTATCTGAAACGACTGTTCGATTCCGTACCCGGCCATCCCGAAAGAGCCATTGCCGGGTACAATGCCGGTCTCCATGCAGTCCTGTCCTGGAAGACTCTGGCCGATGCCGACTGGGATTTCTTTACGGAGGCGATTCCCTATCAGGAGACGCGTCGCTATGTCCGCGAAGTTCTCTGGAATTACGCCTACCTGGAAAAACACCTGGAAAGGCGTGAAGGGGAAACACGGTGAGCTCGAACAGGATTCCCGGCCTTGGTCTGGGAAACCCCTTCGACCTTCAACTAAGGGAAACGATTGACAGGAAGCTGTCCGAAATATCTGAGGGGTTGTCAAATGACCGGAAGGAAATGGAATCCCTTCGGCTTGAAATTCGCAAGCTGAACAGGGATCTTCTGTCCGCGAGGCGTTCACTTGGCATCCTGAAAAAAGAGCGGGAACAGATGCGGACCCTCCTTCGGACCCTTGAAGTCCGACTCCAGTCAATCTCGGGAAAAAACAGTGACCGATCCGTCCCAGAAAAAAAGTGAACATATCCAGGTCAAGGTTCTCAACTCGATTCTTGAGGTGCGCGGTCATTTCGATCGCAAAAGAATGGAGTCTGCGGCCCGTTCTCTTGATACCGACCTTCGTAATCGTCTGGCCGGGCAGTCGGGGGATCTTCCCGACCAGAATTTCCTTTCGCTGGTTCTCCTTGTTGCGATCGAAAAGATCTATGCCATCGAACAGGCCCGGGAGGAACGCCAAAGCCTTTCCGCGGAGATTGAAAACTGGAGGAAATGGGCCTCCGGAATTTGTGCCCGGGACCTCTTGCCAAAAGATTCACCGAAGGAATAGGCTAAGGGGTGTGGCCTGGGGTGTTCGAGGTCCGGTCAAGTTTGATACCTACAAACATTTGGGACAAGGCGTGAGCAGGTTGGTAGTGTGCATGCCATCTCCTCCCGGGAGATGGAAGCCTAAGCGGCCTCGAGCGCCCATGATTAGTGACAGGGTATCTCAAATGGAGATCGGCACGGCACTTCGGGTCCCTAATACGGGTTTTTAATTGAATTTCGTCTGTTAGTCTTTTCTGTCTTTTCAGCCCTTTTCCGGAGCCGCCCCCATGAAAATCCCCCGCTCCCTCTTTGAGAAGGGAAAGGAGGGGACACCGCTTCCCTACAGGCTCCGTCCATCATCCATTGATGACCTGGTCGGTCAGGAGATCCTTTTCGGTAAAAATGGCATCCTGAGAAATTTCCTTGCCCAGGAAAGCTGGCCGTCCATGGTTCTTTTCGGCCCTCCGGGTACAGGCAAGAGCGGATTCGTCCGGCTTCTTCCCTCGCTTCTTCCCGACTATTCCTTTTCGATGATCAATGCCACGACAGCCGGAGTTGCGGAACTAAAAAAGGAGCTTGCCAGAGGGTCGGACAGAAGAGTTGCCGGCGGAAGACACGTCGTTGTGGTCGACGAGATCCACACCTGGTCCAAAAGCCAGCAAGAGGTTCTTCTCGATGGTGTCGAATCGGGCCAGATCATCCTCCTGGGTCTCTCCAACGCCGCTCCTTATGCGGCCCTGATCCCCCCTCTGGCTTCGCGTCTCCTCCTCTTTCCTTTCCAGCCCCTTGATGAAAATGCTCTCGAAATTCTGCTCGACAGGGGCATCGACAGGCTGTCAAGGGAAGGGGAAAGACAGATCCATGTGGATCGGGACGTCCGCTCCATGCTCACAAGGTTTGCGGGAGGAGATGGTCGTCGTCTCCTTTCCACCCTTGAGGGGGCTGTCATGGCCGCCAGAGGACAGGAAGGGGGTGGGGAGGTGCTCCGGATCTCCCCCCGTGATGTTTTGTCGATCCTTCAAAGCGCCGGGCAATACTACGGGGATAAGGAGACCCACTACGACATCATATCGGCCTTCATTAAAAGTATTCGGAATTACCAGCCCGATGCCGCACTGCACTGGCTTGCACGGATGATCGAGGGAGGGGAGGATCCTCTCTATATTGCCCGGCGCCTTGTCATTCTGGCAGCCGAGGATGTGGGGCTCGCCGATCCGCAGGCCCTGACACAGGCTGTCGCATGCTATACGGCCCTAAGCCAGGTCGGCCTTCCGGAAGGGAGGATTCCTCTGGCGCTCACAACCCTGTTTTTGGCGCTTTCGCCCAAGAGTACATCCGCCTATCGTGCCATCGACAGGGCCCTTGCCGATGTGAGGGAGGGCTTCGCTCCCCCCGTTCCGGTCTACCTGCGGGACCGGACCACGAAACGTGGCCTTTCCCAGACGACTCCGGAAGAGGCCCTGCTGTACCATTATCCCCCAGAAATGCCGGATGGGGTTTCCTCCCAGGAATATCTGCCGGAAGGGTCGTCTGGGAGGTACTATCTTCCCGAGGAGAGAGGGAGGGAGCGGGAGCTCAAGGAGAGACTCGAAGCCGTCAGGAAAATCCTGAGGGAACGGGAGACGTAGCCCTATTTGTCGAGGTCTGTCACCAGAAAACCAAGGCTGCTCCTTCTCAGGTATTATGGCAATTTGGAGCATCCTTGTCCCCCTGTGATTCCGAACCAATCCGGGATTTTTGCCTTCCGATTTGTGTATAATTCCTTGATCAGCAATTTCTGAATAATTTTGGAGGACGGAGAGGGTCTTGCCGGAATATTTTCCGGCAACCTTTGGGTCCACTAGGAAAAGGGGTGTGACAATGGGATATGGACTGTGCGCGTTACTGGCGGTTCTCGCCGGCTCGGGAGGCGCTCTTGGGGGATATTTCCTGGCCATCAGGAAACGGTCCGGGGCCGTCTCCCTCGCGGAAGAAAAAATCCGCTCGGAAAGGACACGCCTGGAGGAAGAAAAAAAGAGTTCTCTGAAGGAGGCCGCGATTCAGGCACGGGAAGAGGCGCTTCGGATCCGGATCGAAACCGAGGAAGAACTATCCCGGAAGAAGAACCTGTTTCAGGAGTCGGAGCAGGCTCTCAAGGGAAGGGAATCAGAACTCGAACAGCTCCGGCGTCAGATTGTCGAAAATCGTGAAAAACTCGAACGGGACAGGAAAAGTCTTTCGGTCCGTGAACTGGCCCTTGGACAAAAGGAGACCGAGCTCAAGTCCGTCATGGACTCGGAAATCCGACGTCTTGAGGAGATCGCCTCCCTGACCGTCGAGGAAGCCCGGGAGCGCCTGATGCAGAATGCCGAAGCCTCGATTCGGCCAGAAGTGGCCAGGTTGGCCCAGAAGCTTGAGCAGGAGGTCCGGGACCAGGCTGTGAGGAAAGCCCGCGAAACCATGACTCTTGCCATCCAGCGCTATGCCAACGAGCATGTTGCAGAGATCAGCGTCTCGGTGGTCCCGATTCCGTCGGACGATGTCAAGGGACGGGTGATCGGGCGGGAAGGAAGAAACATCCGGGCCTTCCAGGCGGCGACTGGGGTTGACCTCATCATCGATGACACTCCCGATGCCATCATTATCTCAGGCTTCGACCCACTGCGCAGGGAAGTGGCCAGGCTGGCCCTTGAGCAGCTCCTTTCCGACGGGCGCATCCATCCCGCCCGTATCGAGGAGATCGTGGAAAAAGTCCGGAAAGATCTCGATGTCTCTCTCAAGGAAGAGGCGGAAAAACTGGCCTTCGAGCTTGGAATAACCGATATCCATCCGGAAATTCTCAAGCTTCTGGGACGGCTGAAGTACCGGACAAGTTACGGACAGAACAATCTTGTCCATGCCCGGGAGGTGGCCTATCTCTGTCAGATGATGGCCCACGACCTTGGGTTGGATGCCCGCATTGCGAAAAGAGCTGGCCTTCTCCACGACATCGGGAAATCCCTCTCCCATGAGGGGGAGGGATCGCATCCTTCCCTGGGAGGGGAGGCAGCGAAAAAGTTTGGTGAATCATCCCAGGTCATCAATGCCATCATGTCCCACCACGGAGACATCGAGCCCAACTGCCTCGAGTCTGTCCTCGTCGCGGCGGCCGACGCCATTTCCGCGGCTCGTCCCGGGGCCCGCCGTGAAAGCATCGATGTCTACGTCAAGAGGCTCGAGAAGTTGGAAACCATTGCAAATTCCTTCAAGGGTGTGGAAAAGTCCTACGCCATCCAGGCCGGACGGGAAATCCGGATCATTGTCAACCAGGACCAGGTCAGCGACGGCGACCTGCTTGAGATTACACGGGGCATTGCCCAGAAGATAGAAAACGAACTGACATATCCGGGGCAGATCAAGGTCACCGTGATCCGTGAAAACCGGATCGTTGAGTATGCCCGCTGACCTCAGGGGACCGGGAGAAGCTGTCCGCCTTCTTTTTGTTGGAGATGTTTTCGGAAGGCCCGGGAGGGAGGCTTTGGGAAGGGGGATCGAACGCCTTCTCAGGGAGGGCCCCCTGGATGGAATCTTCATAAACGGAGAAAACCTCGCCGGTGGGAGAGGGCTGACCTCTGCGAAGATGGAGGAATGCTATCGACTAGGGGTGACGGCTATGACGTCGGGAAATCATCTCTTTGACCAGAAGGAGGCAGAAGGCATTCTGGCTTCGGATCCCCGGCTTCTTCGTCCGGAGAATTTCCCCTCCTCCTGTCCCGGCTCGGGACACCGGATCTATACCCTCAGGTCCGGGTTCCGGGTTGGGCTAGCCAACCTTATCGGACGAACCTTCATGGCCCCGGCGGATTGTCCTTTCGCCGCCTCCGACCGCTTGCTTTCTGATTTTGAAGAAACTCCGGATCCACCCGATTTCATTGCCGTTGACATTCATGCTGAGGCAACAGGAGAAAAACAGGCGCTGGCCTTTCATCTTGACGGACGCGTGGACCTTCTCTACGGGACTCATACCCATGTCCAGACCAATGATCTGACCTGCTATCCCGGGGGGACCTGGTTCGTGGGAGATGTGGGAATGACGGGCCCCCGATGGTCCATTGTGGGTTCGGACCCGATCTCGGCACTTTCAAAATACAGAACCATGGTTCCGCGTCCGTTTAGAGTCGCGGAAGGGGAGACACTCTTTTGTGCCCTCCTCGTGACGGTGGACCCTCGGGTCGAAAAGGAAGACCGTTTTCAAAGGTGCGCCATCCGGCTTCTCCGCGAGCCCGACGGAGGAGGATCATGACCATAGATCCTGAAAAGACCGGTCTGGGGAAGAGCCTGACGATTTACACGGTTTCCGAACTTGCCGGAACCATCAGGCAAGGGTTGGACAGGGTTTTCCCAGGATTTTTGCTCATCGAGGGAGAACTGTCCAACGTCAAGCTTTCTCAGCCTGCCGGTCATTATTACTTTACTCTCAAGGATGCGGGGGCCAGCCTGCGGGGAGTCATGTTCCGCGGCCTGGCCAAGACCCTCACCTTTGTTCCTGTCGACGGTCTCAAGGTCCTGGTCCGGGGCCGGATCTCCTATTATGAACCCCGTGGGGAGATCCAGGTGGTTGCCGAGTCGATGGAGCCTGCCGGACTGGGAATGTTCCATCTCGAGTTTCGAAGGGTCAGGGAGATTCTGGAACGTGAAGGACTTCTCACGTCGGAACGCAAGCGACCTATCCCACCCTTGCCCCGGGCGGTGGCCCTCATCACCTCGACTCAGGGGGCGGCCATCTGGGATTTTCTCCGCATTGGAGAACAGCAGAACCGTCTTGTTCCGATTGTGGTGATCCCCTCCCGCATGCAGGGGAGCGAAGCAGTCCCGGAAATCATCAGGGCTCTGTCTCTCGCAGCGGGACGCCCTGGAGTTGATGTGACTGTGATTGCGCGAGGGGGCGGATCGGCCGAGGACCTCTGGATTTTCAATCGGGAGGATCTGGCCCGGGCCATCCTGGCTTCTCCTGTTCCCGTCGTGACGGCAATCGGCCACGAAGTGGATCTGACAGTGGCCGATCTTGTGGCTGACCTTCGCGTGGCGACCCCGACGGAGGCCGCCAAGAGGGTCCTGTTTGACGCCCAGTCCCTGCTTGGAGCCCTGGAGCGAGCCCGGCACAGGCTTGGAGGACTGCTCTCTGTTCGACAGGAGAGGGAATCTGCACGCCTTTTATCCTTTCGGATCTCTGCCGCCACATTTTCACGACGCCTCTCCCATTGGCATTTGTGGGTGGTCCGGGCCCAGGATCGACTTTCTTCCGGGATGAAAGACGGTCTGTCAAAAAGAAAGGCTCAGCTGGCAGTCTCCATGTCGGACATTGTTCACCCTTATCGGAGGTTGTCCGGTTTTTCCAGGGATCTTGCCTCCACGCGTGAACGGATGATCCGCAAGGTCAGGGACCTTCTTGGAGAGGTCACCCTCAAGCACGCTCTCTGGGACCGCCGCCTTTTCCATGGAAACCTGGTCGATTTCGCCTCCCTGCGCCTTGAGGTCAGCCACAGGAAATTTGATCTTGTTTCAGGTATGCGCCTGATCAAGGGCCGATTTGCAGAGAAACAGAGCCTGCTTTCTGTCCTTTTGAGAGAGTCCGATCCGAGACGCCCGCTTTCGAAAGGTTTTTTTCTTCTTGAACGGGACCTGGGCCTTGGTCTTGTCACATTGGAAAATCTTCCCTTGCAGGGAGAGAAAATCCGGGCCCGGACCCGGGGCCTGTCGATCAACATGCGCGTCGAAGAGCTGCATTTTGACAAGGAACAGGAAGACGAAATGAAGGAGAGGTAAGGGGTCATATGGCGAAGGGTGTCAAGGGAACGGCAGAACCTGGCAAGGAGCCTGTGAGGTCCTTCGAAGAGAAGATGAAAAGGCTTGAGGAGATTGTCCGGTTGATGGAACAGGGGGACCGTCCTCTCGAGGAATCTCTTGGACTCTTCGAAGAAGGGGTCCGGCTGTCGGCAGAATGCCAGTCGATCCTTGAGGAGGCTGAACGAAAGGTGACACTTCTTCTCTCCTCTTCTCGTGAGGAAGGGGACGGTGGGGAGGAGATCCGGGAGATCCCTTTCCGGAAGGAGTAAGTTTTGAGAGAGGGCAAGGCCCGAATGGATCAGGTCGGAATACTGGAGAAAGGATCTTCTTTGGAAATAAGACGTTTTCTGGACCATCAAAAAGAGCGTGTGGAAGCGGCAATGGAGAGTCTCTTTCTCGAAGAATCGCGGGCTGCCTACGGGCGCCTTGCTGAAGGGGTCCGTTACAGCCTGCTTGCAGGAGGAAAACGTATTCGTCCCGTCCTCGCCCTGGCCACCATAGAGGCTCTGGGCGTTGATTCAGACCCGTTGCTTCCACTGGTTCTTCCCCTGGAACTGATCCACACCTACTCCCTGGTTCACGACGATCTTCCTGCCATGGACAATGACGACCTCAGGCGGGGTCGCCCGACCAACCATGTCGTCTATGGTGAAGCGGCCGCCATTCTTGCGGGGGACGCCCTCCTGACACACGCATTTACCCTGCTCTCGGATCCTGTGTATGATAATATTCTGTCAGCCTCCTGCAGGCTTTCGGTGATCCATGAGCTGTCCGTTTCCGCGGGGATTGCCGGAATGGTGGGGGGGCAGTTTCTTGATATTGATTCGGAGGGAAAATCCCTGACCCTTTCCGAACTTGAGAATCTTCACAGCCATAAGACCGGGGCCCTTCTCAGGGCTTCTGTCAGAATCGGTGGATTTCTGGCGGGAGCAGGAGAAAAGGAGATGGCCGGGCTCTCCCGTTACGGGGAGGCGGTCGGAATTGCCTTCCAGATTGCCGACGATCTCCTCGATGTTGAGGGGACAGCGGCGGAGATGGGAAAGGCTATTGGCAAGGATGCCGGAAAACACAAAAATACCTATCCTGGGCTTGTCGGTCTGGAAAAGGCCAGGGCTCTGGCAGAGGAAAAACGCAAGGAGGCCCACGAGGCGGTGGCACTTCTGGGAGACCGGGGGGAGCCTCTTCGGGAGATCGCTTCCTATATTATAGAAAGAAGGAACTAATGGGATCGTTGCTCGAAAATATCAAGGGGCCCGAGGATGTAAAGGCGCTTCCCGAGGAAAAACTTCCACTGCTTGCCCAGGAAATCAGGGAGGAGATGGTTCGGGTCCTCTCAGGAATCGGCGGACATTTTGGTGGCGGAATAGATCGG